>JAQVOR010000106.1 GCA_028702535.1 Bacteroidales bacterium | reverse complement strand
TTTGCTTCAACAAATACAATGCTATATGAGAATTATGAAGCTTGTAATAATTACCCTGTAATTCTTGATTTTAAAATTGCGACCGAGTGCAACCTTGAGTGTATTATGTGCTCCGAGTATTCATCTTCAGCAATTAGAAAAACCTGTAATTCACCAGCTGCTGAAGCTGTGGAATTTGGTCATGAATTCATTAGACAAGTTTCTGAAATTATTCCGTTTTTAAAAGAAGCTCGTTTTAGCGGAGGAGAACCATTTTTGAATAATATTTATTTCGTTATCTGGGATTTGATAGTTTCTAAAAATCCTGAATGTAAGATCTCAGTTCAAACAAATGGAACGATTCTTAATCAAAAAATTAAAACACTGCTTGAATCTGGGAATTTTCATATTAATGTTTCTGTTGACTCTGCCAATCCTAAAGTCTATCCATTAATAAGAAGAAATGGAGATTTTAGTAAGCTTACCAAGAATTTAAAGTATTTTGCAGATTATAGTGAACATAGAAACATTCAATTAGGAATAACCTCTTGCAACATGAAGGATAACACCTTCGAGCTTCCTGGAATTCTAAATTTGGCAAATTCGTTAAATGCAAAACTTTGGTATAGCGACGTTTATTTTCCATTAGTTAATGCTCTGTGGGTAATGAATAGCAGTCAACTAGATAATATTGCAGAATTTTTGGAAAACGTAAAAATTGAATCTAATGCTGAAATTGCTAATCATAACCATATCGTATATACGGATACTATTAGCAGAATTAAGAATTTTGCAGCTCAGGCAAAGAGGAGGGAGGATAAGTCGGAATTTGTAAGTGCTGCCAAATTAAAAAACGATTTAAAAAATATTTTGAAAGAAAATATTAGTTCAGACCCTGAATTGTGGGAAAGAATCGAGCAGCTTCTGGATAGTTTTGGAAATTGTAAAATGATTGATCTTGCAAATGAAATTAAGAAGTATTACAAGGCAGATTTTGTTTACAATCAGCTTGGCCTTATGAATGAAGATGAATTAAGAAGAAATTTTGATTGTCTGAAATTTGTAATTCTATAAGAATTATTTTCTATTGAATCCGTAATTGTAGTTTGATGTTAGATGTCTGATCCCAACCTCCGATAATATAGATTCTGAACCTATTCCATGTTTTTCTTTAATCTTTTTAATTTTGTTTTTAGTCAATTCATATTCCCATAAAAACTGGGTACAACCCAACCACAATCTGAGTTTTATTAATGGATTAAAAAAAATGTTTATCATTTTGAGCTCGTTTCCTAAATCAAGAGGCAGACTTTTATAAAAATCCTTTCGGTCAAAAATAAAATAAAAATTTTCAAACTTTTTAAGTTTCATTTTTCTAAAACTACTAGTCCAGTAATTATTCGAAAGCAATTCGTCAGAAAAATCTTTATCATCTCCAAATATTTCTTTAAAGACTTCGGTTCCGGGGATGGGTTGTAAAACTGTACAATATAAACTCAACTCTGGGTATAAGAGTTTTAATTTCATAAGAAATTTTAAAGTTTTCCCATAATCCCGACCTTTATTGTAAGGAAAGCTGATAATACTTGTGACTGAAACGGTAATTCCGGATTTAATTAGTCTTTTTATCTGCTCAATACTTGCTGTTTTAGTAGTTTTCCATTTAGTAGCTTTTTCGAGAATATATTCGTCTCCAGATTCAACTCCAATCGAAATATTACTACATCCATATTTTCTAAGTTTAATTAAATCTTCATCGGTGTATTTTTTAAGAATATTTACGCTGGTTTGAGCACTCCATACAAATCCTAAATTTGTCGCGTCAAGTTTTTGAAATAATTCGTGAATAAATGATTTGTTTACTAAGAAATTATCGTCTCTGAAATGGATATTTTTAATTTCAGGATATTTGTCGAAAATGTGCCGTAAGTGCTCTGTAATATTTTCTATGCTATTATGATTCCAGTGACGGCAATAAATATTCGGAACAGAACAGAAGCTGCAAGAATTTACACAACCAGTGGAAGCAATATAATCAAGCGTGTGGTTGTGAATATAAGGTTTTAGATCAATCTCTGCCAACTTAAAATTTCCATAATCTTTAAGCGAATTGAAAAATTTGTCATCTTCATTTTTGTGAATTTTGCCATCAACTTTATAGACAAGTGAAGGTACATATTCAAGAGATTTGTTGCTTTGTAAACATTGCACAAAAATTGAGATTTTATTATCAGATATACCAGTAAGAATATAGTCATTGAAATGTTTTTCAATAATTCTATCTGTTAATATTGACGATGCAAGTCCTGTCCATAGAACTGGGATGTCGGAGTCTTTCTTAACATATTCTGCAGCGTTTAAACCGTCTGGATATTGTCGGCTTATTGTAATTGAGGTGTATTTTATCAATGTGGAAATTATAACCAAAAAAAGTTGTTCTTTATGAATGTCCACCAATTTATTAAATTCATGAATTCTAGCATCTGCTAAAATAATTTCGAACCCAGAATTTTCTAAAGCTTTTGACTGAAATAGCAACTCATAAGGTGGCGTAAAATTATATCCACCAGTATCAGGAAAGTATATGAGAATTTTATTTTTCATCATAATTTTTTGATAGCTTTCTCGAGAAGATCAGCAATAACCTTATTAACCTCCGCACTCGGGTGGTGGTCTAGGCTGTTTGCTACTCGTCTTTCAAGTGGAATATTCTTAATGTCCGAATAAATGTTTATAAATTCAATATCTCTTTCATTACAATATTGTTCAACTTTTTTACCGGCAAGTTCATTAGTAAAAACTATTCCTTCGCCTAATCCCGGGAAAAACATTATAATTAATTCGGTATTATTCTCAATCGAGTAGTTGTAGAACTTATCAAGAGAATTGGTTTGGTAAGCCCAAAGATTATCATGCAGATATGCAGTTAAATCGTTTTGTTCTGATTCCATAAATTGAGACGAAATTGATTTTTTTGCATTAAGAGAAAATAGAAAATTTAACAGCAAAGAATTGTCCACAAAAAACTTGCTGATATTGCTCAGTTTGTCCTTAGGGTTTTTAATTTTTGGTGAAAAATTGTGTTCAATCATTGCCGATTCAATATCATTATGGTAATAGCAGAGAACTATTATGTCGGGTTTTATTGGATAGGTTAAGAGACTATCGAATTCCCTGTCTGTATGTGAACCACTAACTCCTAAATTGAATAAATTATAATTGTCTGTCAACTCATTTTTCAAAATATTAACAAACATTTCATCGTATTTAACTCCATGTCCTGCAACAAACGAGTCCCCAATTACCAAAATATTCTTCTTGCCTGATTGATCAACAGGTTCTTCGTCACGGTAACCCAAGCTGTTTTTTTCTTGAGCATATCGTTTAATCCAAATTTGATTAGATAGATCGGTAAATACATTTGTACTAGGCGTATAAAAACTAAATATAATTTCGAAAATCAAAAAGAAACTTAAAATACTTACGAAGGAAATGCTTAAGTTATTAATAGTTTTGTTTGATGTAGATTTATATATAAAAAAGGAAAGCAGTAAAAGTGAAACGATGCTTAAGGATAAGCAAACTGTTTTTAATATAGCGAATATTAAAAATGAATAGTCGGGTTTTACAATAAAAACATTAAGCCAAAATCCAATAAAAATAAGTATCAATGATGCAAAAAGACTTAATCCTATTTTTAGAGAATTATTATTTCTTTTAAAATGTCTCATAATCTTTAAGATGTTTATTTACAATGCTTCCAGGTGTAATGTGGCATTTTTTGCCAATTGTAATATTCGGCATAATAATACTGCCTGCACCAATATATGAATAGTTCCCAATTTCGCAAGGCCCAATAATTGAACACAAAGGACTAATGTTTGTAAAATCACCAATTTTTACTCTGTGTCCAATAACGGAGTTAGCATGTATAAAGCAAGATTTTCCAATGTTAACATCGTATGAAATGCAAACTCCAGGTTGAATTATTGTTCCGTTATCATCAATATTACTCAAAAGATTAGCATTTTTTGAAATAATATTTTTAGGTTTTGCTCTAAAACTTAAAAACAGATCAAACATTTTTTCGCGCTTACGTGGTTGGCCAATAGCAACGCAAAACTCTGGATTATTAGTAAGAAATGATTTTATTACCTCAAAATCAGAATAAACAGCAAACTTGTTCCAAATTAAATTTTCATGATTAATCTGATCAAAGAAAATTATTTCTTCATCAGTTTGCTGCATCAGTATTCCTGAAGTTTCTTTTCCGGCCGAACCAGCTCCTACAATTATCATAACATATAAAATTTTTGTATGCAATCACAAATATAGTCAATTTCATCATTTTTTAGGCCTGGATATATTGGCAAGCTAAGAACTTTATTCTTTATGCTTTTGCTAATAGATAAATCGTGAACAAGGTATTTGTAATCCTTTAGCAGTTTTTGTTCGTGCAAAAGAGGAGAGTAATGAATTCTAGTTTCAACGCCATGATTTGTCAAATACTGTTTAAGTTCAACTCTCTTTTCGGCTAATATCACAAATTTGTGATAAGTTGAAATGCCTTCAGAATTTGGGCTTAGGAGTTTAATATCAGTTAGATGAGCTAGTTTTGAAATATATCTTTTCGCAATATTATTTGTTTTCGCAATTGTTTGATCAAGTTGACTGAGTTGAAGATTTATTAGTGCTGCTGTGATTTCAGGGATTTTGCTATTGTATCCTAATGATTCAAATTCGCCATTGTCATTTCTGCCATGGTGAATAAGCATTTGAAGTTTCTTATAATACTTTTCATTGTTGGTTAATACTGCTCCGCCAGTTCCAAATGCCGAAACTATTTTTGTTGGGTCAAAGCTTATACAACTTAAATCGCCAAAGCTAGCACTAGGTTTGCCATTATTTGTAGATCCTAAGGCTTGAGCAGCATCTTCGATAAGGATTAAATCATTTTCTTTGGCTAAACTTTTTAATTGATCGAGATTGCGACATGAACCAAACAATTGAACAAAAACAATTGCTTTAGTTTTTTTATTAATCAAATTTTTAACCTTGCTTATATCTAACATTAAACTATTTACATCAATATCTGCAAAAACAGGAATTGCATCACACATTAATATAGGAGTAAGACTGGCAATGTACGAAAATGTCGGAATAATAACTTCATCTCCTCTTTGAATACCAGCAGCTTTCATTGCAAAGAACAAGGCATCGGTGCATGAGGCTGTTGTTACTGCATGTTTTCTTTGGCAAATTACCGATAGGTTTTTTTCTAATATTTCTGTGTTTTCATCACGAATATATTTTCCAGAAGAAAGAATTTTCTCTGAAATTGTTTTTATTTTATCCTTATTGTTAAGATAAAATGAATTGAATATGTTAAATGGTATTTTTTTCATTTTCTTGCCCAAATATTATATTTAAAAATACACCAAATTGCTCTAACAGCATCTTTAAACCTTATTTTCTTGCCTTCATTGTATGTTCTGCCAAAATATGAAATCCCAACTTCGACAAAACGTACATTTTTTACTCTACTTAATTTTGCAGTTATTTCTGGCTCAAATCCAAATCGGTTTTCTTTAAGTTTTATGTCTTTAAGTAGTTCTACTCTAAAAGCTTTGTAACAAGTTTCCATATCCGACAAATTTAAACCAGTAAATATGTTTGATAAAGTTGTAAGACAACGATTTGCAATATAATGGGTGTAATATAAAACTCTTTTAGGTTCCGATCCTTGAAATCTCGAACCATAAACAACATCTGTTTTGTTTGTAACTATAGGATTAATCAGTTTGTCGTATTCGGCAGGACTGTATTCCAAATCAGCGTCTTGAATAATAATTATTCCAGATTCAGCTAATTTGAAACCAGTTTTAAGACTAAAACCTTTACCTGAATTAATGTCGTTTTTTATGCTAATAATTTCTACTCCCTTGAAAAAATCTATTGCACGGCCAATTTCAGAACTGGTATTGTCAGTAGAACAGTCATCAACAAGTATTATCTTCAATTGTAAATTTAGCTTTTGTTTAACTTCTACAATCTCTTTGATTATATCAAATACAAAGGTTTCCTCGTTATATGCCGGAATAATAATATTTATTTGTGTGTTATTCAATGTTTAAGATTTAAAAGTCAAATTTAGTTTTTTTTCTTCATAAATTACTGCAAATTGAAATTAGTCAATGGATATGTTCAATAAATTATTTAGTTTTGATTGTCCTGACGCTTTTAAATAACACTTCAATGGTAGCAATAGCAAGGTATCCAGTCAAAAGACACAAAGGAAAAGTATAATAGGTAAGATATCTGTGAGAACTAAAAGATATTAGGATGTAAACGATTCCAGACAAACAAAGCAAAACAATTGGAATCGACTTTCTTAGATCATATTTTTTGTAAAATATAATTAAACACAATGCAAGCAAATAAACGTAAATACTCAAAACCGGTTCTATAAATATAAGTGTCAAAACAAAAAGACAAGACATTACAATAAGATATTTTAGAGTTTTATGATTAATATACTTTAATGAAAACACTATTGTCGAAATAAGAAAAATTAGACTAAAAATAGATATAATTGCAGTGTGATTTTGAGTGTTTTTTAATTTTGTATGTGCAATATTAAAAAATAATTTAGGATTGTGTTTATAAAAGTTCAATATTCTAATTCCATTGCTTTTGCCCGATAGATTGTCGTTGTTGTAAAAACTATTTGGGTCATTTAACCATTTATTCGTAATTCCTCCAACATCCGTATATTCGTTATGACACTCCAATGCTCCATAATTTGAGATTAGTAAAATCATAAAATATGGACTTCTATTAAGTGTTATTAATTTGCAATACGATAAGTTTATTATATTACTACTGTAATTATCGCCAGCGAAGTTATAAGGCAAGTAATTGGTCTTTTCAATAAATGGCTCTATGTCTGTTTTAAAAATCTCAATTTCATCTAAAGTTATATTGGTAAATAGTTTTTTTGAGTTACCATGGAAAGTAAAATTGTTAAATGATTTACAATCAATTTTTGAGGGTTGAATATTTGTTAGCTTTAATAACTCACTACATTTATTAGCATCTTTTATAAAAGATTTATAGCTCCAAATATTGTATGGAATCCATAACAAGAAAAATATACCCAAATAAATAATGGGCTTTAATAAATTCTTTTTAAGTCCATTCTTTTTAGTTAAGATTATAATATCAAGAATAATAAACGGGATTAATACAACAAGACTAGCTTTTATTAAGAAACTCAATCCTAATAAACTACTAGAGATAAATATGTTTTTATATGAGAAGTTCTTTCTTAGGTCAATGTAAAACCATAAAATTAGAAAGTTAACGAAAACAGTCAAGGTATCTGGTAAAATTAAAAGTGAATATGGGAAAATGTAAATAAGCAAAAATGGTGAAGCGAGTAAGCCAGCCCAAAAACCTTTGTTCTGCCAAATTTTATAACCCAAAAGGGGAAACATGAAGATTAATACACACAATAGAATGATTTGCCAGATTTTAACAGCAATTGGATTAAAATTAAAGAGTTTGTAAATACCGCTAATAACAATTGAATATGCTGGAAACCTGTTGTAATTACGAATACCTGTAAATAGTTCAATATTATATTTCCCATCATTTTTTTCTCCGAAATTAATTTTATAATCAAAATCAGGAATTACTTCCCCATTTATCAAGATTCCTTGTCCCGTAGAAAAGTTTATTGCATTAGTATGATAATCATATTGGTCAAAAGCTTGGCTTATCAATACTTCATTATTAACTAAGTTAAAAGTTTCTTTATCCTCTATTGAGTAATAGAAAAAGCAAATTATAATTGATAAGGCTAAAGACAATAAACTTAATAATGCTTTTGTCCGAAAAAATTCGATATTAATTGTTCGTTTTATTCTCGATAATTTACTTGAAAAGAAATGCAATATTTTTTTTCTGTAGTAAAAAAGTGAAATTACAAGAATTAAAACAAAAAGTATTATAAGATATTTGTAAGTTTTGTGAAATGCGAATTTTATAAAGTCAATTTGTTTACTTAGAAATGAATACCTTTTATTATATACTATTTGATAAGTGGAATTGTTGTTATTATTTTTTATAAGCTCAAACTTTTCAAACTCTATATTACTGGAAGAAATCATTTTTGATAAGTCGGTTTCATTTATTTGACTGTCAGTTTTAATAATAAAATCTTTATAAAATCTTTTGTGAGAATAGTTGATAGAAAAATTCCCATAATTATCAATCGTTTTATTAAATTCCAATTTTTTGCCCAAAGGACTGGTAGCAGAAATAGAAACATTTGAATCTTGAACATTAATATATACAGAACCAAAGTATATAGCCTTATTTAAATAAAAAAGATTTATTCCAATGCCAAAAACAATAATAATTGCAAATAAAAACAGTATTATTTTCTTCTTTTTGGTCATTAAGTGGTTATTTAAAACAAAAATAGTAAATTTGCTGAAGTAAAAGATTATTTTCAGCAATAACAATTCTGTTGATTATATTAATTGCTAAAAACAGAAAAAACTCTAATGATTTTTATTAATACAGCTGGCGATACAACGGGTTTATTCAAACCTTTCTTTCCAATAACGATTCCGTATGGTATTGGTTACCTAATGGCGATGTTAAGGAAGGAGAATTTGAGTTTTTCTTTTGTTGATCAACAGGTTTGTAAAAATGTTATTAACGAAGTTAAAAAGTTAGTTGAAGAAAATAGTTCGCCAACTGTCTTCGCAATTAGTACATTAACTGAATCTTTTTCATCTGCAAGAAAGATTTCTGATGAACTTAAAGCTTTGTATCCTCAATCAATTGTAATAATGGGAGGATTACACCCTACAAGTATGCCTGTAGAAGTTTTGAAATCTGTTAAATCATGTGATTATGTTTTTGCAGGAGAAGGTGAAACAGAAATAGCAAATATTTATTTAAAATTAAAATCTGGACAAGACTTGTCGGATGTTAAAGGCGTTGTTTACCGTGTTGGAGATGAAATTATCACAAACGAAACTTCTAAAATGGTAAAGGATATTAATTTTTTACCTCCATTTCCTTATGATTTGTTTGCAAGTTATAAAAGGTATAATCATGGTCATATTATTAGTTCTCGTGGCTGTCCTTATAATTGCACTTTCTGTTGTGTTAAGGCAGTTGGAAGGCGTTTGTATCGTTACAAAAGTGCCGAGACTACCGTAAAAGAATTGGAATTATTGGTAACAGAATTCGGACAAAAAGAGATTGCTTTTTTTGATGACAATTTTCTCGCCAATAATAATAGAATTTATGATTTATGTGCGGAAATAAGAAAGTCAAGTATTTTAAAAGGAATAACATACTCGTTTCAGGCAAGGACAAGAGATATGAATGAAAATTTGCTTGTCGAAATGTTTGATACTGGGTTTAAAGCAGTTTTTTTTGGTATCGAAACTGTTTCCGAAAAGCTTCTTAGGGATATCGGGAAAGATGAGTCGATTTTAGAAATTGAAAATGCAATAAAACTTGCTCAAAAGATTGGCTATAAGGTAATGGCTAATTTTCTTTTTTGTTTACCCTCCGAAACAAAAGATGTTCGCAATCAATGTGTTGATTTTACAATAAAAAACAAACTCGATTTGGCTAAGTTTAATAATGTCGTTCCATATCCAGGTACTGTAATGTATGACCAAATTTTAGCCGAAAATAAATTGCTTATTTTACCCGACTATATTAATTTTAATTCTCAAGAGGTTCTGGTGAGACCGATTTGGAAGAAAGCGAACTTTCCGTACTTGCCCGAAGATTCAACTGCTTATGGTATGAAACAAAAAATTTTGTTTGCTTATTTTAGATATTATTTCAGGTGGAAAATTATACTTAAAATATTCACTCAACGAACTTGGGGTGATGCAATTTTTAGCTATGGGAGTTCAAGTTTGGAAGTACTTAAAAAAACTCCTTCATTTATTCTACTTTTAACAGATATTTCGTTTAAATTTGGATTAATGTTTTTGAGTGTTTTTAGTAAAAAAGGAGTAAGGATTAAAGATTTATTGAAATCTATTTCAGGATTTTTTAAATAATATGAAATTATTATGACAGATTGTTTGTTTATAACTTCTTCGAAAGCAAGGGCTATCCAATTCTCGGTCTATCCTTATTTAGGAGTTGGATATCTTGCTAATCTACTAAAAGCGGATAATATTAGCAGCAGATTGTATGATGCTGATATTAATAAATCTCGAATTGGTAAACTATTAAAAGATATTGAGAAAAACGAGCCTTTAGTAATTGCTTACTCAATTATGTCCATTTCGCTTCCATTTTTCTATAAAATTACTACGGCAATTAAAGAAAATTTTCCAAAAATTATTATTGTTGCTGGTGGGCCGCATGTTACCAGTGATCCTGGCATTATAAAAGAAATGGGAATAGATTATGGCTTTTCTGGGCATAGCGAAGAAAGTTTTCCTGCTTTTATGAGTAAAATTAAAAATGGAGATTTCGATTTTAGCACCATTAAAGGGATGATTATTCCTGCTCAAAACAGATATGACGAACCAGTTTTGTTTGATGTGTCTCAAACTGATCTCATTCCAGACTATAGTTTATATAATCTTGATAAATATCAAAATATTTTTTATGGGAGAAAATGGTTTACAATGATTACAACACGTGGTTGTGCATATAATTGTAAATTCTGTAAAGATCCTGGGAAAAATAGATATAAAGAGTATCCAATCGAGACAATTAAACAACAACTTTTATTTTTAGTGAGAGAGAAGAGCTTGTCGTGGATTAGTTTTGTTGATGATACGTTTACATATAACAGAGATAGAGTTATTGAATTATGTGATTGGATAATTGCAGAAGATCTAAAGTTTAAATGGACTTGTTGTACAAGAGCTGATACGCTTGACGAAGAACTAATTAAAAAAATGAGTAGTGCTGGTTTTCATTATGCAATAATTGGCGTTGAGGCTGGAAACGAAGAAATTAGACAAGGAATAAATAAAAATATTTCGAGTGCCGAATATGTAAGAATTATTAATATACTGCGAGCAAATAAAGTACGTGTACTTTGTTCGTATGTTCTTGGTAATCCTAACGAATCATATTCTCAAATTGAGGAAACAATTAGCTTTTCCAATAAGCTAAACGCAAACTATGCACAATATTATAATATGACGGCTTTACCTCAATCTCCGATTTTTAAATATGGTATAGATGAAAAAGTATTTGGCGAGAATATCTGGACAAAATACATGAAAGGAGAGAGCGGCTTGCCTTATTATGTGCCAGAAGGTTTGGAGCTTACGAAGCTCAAAAGACTTAAAACAAAAGCTTTTATAAAATATTATTTGCGCCCTACAAAGTTTTTTGATTTGGGAACAAGGCTTATAAAGTTTTTTGTGGATGTTCGAATTAGGAATTAAGTTGTGT
>JAQVOR010000105.1 GCA_028702535.1 Bacteroidales bacterium | reverse complement strand
ACTTGTAATACCAATTTGATACAAGGCAAACGCATACTTTTTCATACATTAATATTGAGAAAAATTGTATATGTCCTCTGGACAAATTGTTTAGAGTGTAATCGGTTTTTACTGATGTTAAAGCCCTAACGGGCTATAATACCAAAATGACACCAAAACACTCGATAAATTATTTATTTATTTTCGTTTTAATTCTCTTGAAATTTTAACCGTAACTGGTGCTATGCAGAAAATTTAAAGATTATAAAAAAAAATATAAGTTTATTTCGGTCGTTTTGATATCAAATTGGTCTAACATATTTGCCCTCTTGGGCATATATGTCAGTAAAAAAGAGTCTACAAGATATATATATTGCCCAAAGGCGATGCCCTGAGCATAGGAATTATAAAACAACGGCGAAGCCCTCACGACCAAAGGAAGTAATAAACTATCCACTTCGGCAGGCTTACTTCGACACTTCGGCAATGAAAAAGTCATTCGGTGCAAAAACAATTAAAACTCTGATTTTTGAGGACATCGAGTCCTCAAAAATACAGGGCAAGAAAGCTGCTCAGAATCTAAATGTATTCTTTGCAAAAATGGTTGAAAAATAAAAAAAGTGGTCAACCATATTCAGGCATCAACACTCAGCACACTATTAACTGACAACCAATATTGTCTGATAAAAATCAAAAATAAAATTATATAATAATAAGATTTCTCCCTTTGGTCGAAATGACAAGCAGTTACGTTATTGAGGAGGGGCTTGGTGGCGGCGTTGCCGCCACCAAGCCCCTCCTTTCCCTAACTCCCTAAATAACTCTGTCATTTCGACCAAAGGGAGAAATCTCAAAGTTTTTACACCTAGTTATCCCCCCTGTTCGCTCGGATTTATTTGCAATCCAAGTGTCTCTCCAAACATTACTTCGTTCACTCAGACTCCAAATCCAGCGAGTGATTGTTTGTTATATTGCACTCGGATAAATCCGAGCGAACAGATAATATAAACAGGTTAAAATCATTAATTTACTGTTTGACAATCATAATGTTGAAATAAAAAATTTAGCATTAGTTATTATTAATTGAATTTTCTATTTTTGCAAAGATTTAAACATAAGTTTGTGATTGCTAAAAAGAAAATAATAAATGATCCTGTCTATGGTTTTATAAATATACCTGCTGGGATAATTTATGATTTAATTGAGCACAAATATTTTCAACGTCTCAGACGAATAAAGCAATTAGGGCTTACATATCTCGTATATCCTGGGGCTGTTCACACAAGATTTCATCACGCTTTAGGAACAATGCACCTTATGAGTGTAGCAATAAATGTTATTAGGGGCAAAGGGCATAAAATAACCGAAGCCGAAGCCGAAGCCACTAAAATTGCAATCTTACTCCATGATGTCGGACATGGTCCTTTTTCTCATACTCTCGAAACTTGTATTATTCCCGAATTACCCCACGAACAGGTATCTCTAATGATAATGGAACAACTCAACGATGAGTTTAAGGGTAAACTTAGCCTGGCAATCCAAATATTTAGAAATAAATACCATAAAAAATTTCTTCATCAATTGATTTCAGGTCAACTTGATATGGATCGACTTGATTATTTGAGGCGTGATAGTTTTTTTACTGGAGTTACCGAAGGTATTGTGGGCTCGGAAAGGATTATTAAAATGCTACAAGTTGTTGATGATAAGCTTGTTGTAGAGGCAAAAGGGATTTATAGTATTGAAAACTTTCTTATCGCTCGACGATTAATGTTTTGGCAAGTTTATCTGCATAAAGCAGTAGTTGTTAGTGAAGCATTGCTAATAAAATTCCTCGAAAGGCTAAAAAAACTATACACAGAAAACAAAATCAAGATTAATAATAAGCATCTCGCATTTTTTCTAAAAGCTGATTATAATTGTACTACCAAAGAAATAATTAATCATTTTTGTATGCTTGACGATTATGATATAGTTTACTTAATGAAGGAGAGCCTTTATTCTGAAGATAAGATTTTATCCTACCTTTCAAATGCTGTGTTAAATCGTAATTTACCAAAAATCAAAATAAGCAAAGAGAAATTTAATTCAGAGTTTATAAATAAACTTAAAAAAGAAACTATGCAAAAAATGAATCTTTCAAATGAAGATGTTGAGTATTATATATATAGTGGAGAGATTTCAAATAACGCATACAGTCAAATAGACGAAAAAATTAATATTTTATATGGAGACAAATTGCTTGATGTTGCAGAAGCATCAGACATGTTAAATCTTGCTGTATTGAGCAAAGTCGTGAAAAAATATTATGTTTGTGGTCCAGAACAGATTATAAATTCAAATAAAAGCTAAATGAAATTTACAGCCGAACAAATTGCTAAACTACTACAAGGTAAGGTAGAAGGAGATAAAAATGTAGTTGTTAACTGTTTTTCAAAAATAGAAGAGGGCAAACCTGAGTCTTTATCGTTTTTAGCAAATCCAAAATATACAAATTATATTTACGAAACCGATGCTTCTATAGTGTTAGTAAACAATAATTTTGTAGCACAAAAAGAAATTACATCTACTCTAATTCGTGTAGAGGATTCATATAAAGCTATTGCACAACTGCTGCAAATCTATAATTCGATGACAGAAAAACCCTCTGGGATAGATAAAAATGTATTTGTACATAAAAAAGCAAAAATTGGTAAAAACATATATGTTGGGGCGTTTGCTTATATTGGTAAAGATGCTCAAATTGGAGATAATGTTTTAATATATCCAGGAGTATATGTAGGTAATGGAGTGGAAATTGGAGATAATTCGATAATTTATCCAGGAGTTAAAATATACTATGACACTATAATTGGCAAAGATTGTACAATACACGCTGGAAGTGTTATCGGTGCCGATGGTTTTGGTTTTGCTCCCAACGGCAACGATGCGTTTGTTAAAATTGCACAAATTGGAAATGTTGTTATTGAAGACAACGTAGAAATCGGAGCTTTAGTAACAATTGACAGAGCGACTTTAGGCTCTACGATAATACGTAAAGGTGTTAAACTCGATAATCACAATCATATTGCACATAATGTCGAAATTGGTCAAAATACTGTTATTGCTGCTCAATCGGGAATTGCAGGAACCACTAAAATTGGCGATAATTGTATGTTTGGTGGGCAAGTTGGCATTGGACCTCATGTAAAAATTGCTAATGGAACAAAAATGTCGGCACAGTCGGGGATTGCAAATAATGTTAAAAAAGAAGACAGTATTTTGATGGGTGCACCCGCTTTTGAGATTCGCGATTATCATAAATCATATATACATTTTAAAAATCTTGATAAAATTGTAAAACGCTTAGATGAGCTTGAAAAACGACTAAATGAAAAATAAAGTTTTTAAAAAACGCCTCTAATTATAAAATAAATCCATACCCAAGGAATAACAAAAATAAAGCTATCAAATCTATCTAGTAAACCGCCGTGTCCTGGCAAAGTAGCACCAGAGTCTTTTATGGCAAAACTGCGTTTAAATAAGGATTCGATTAAATCGCCCAATGTTCCAAACACTATTACAATTGAGGTAATTACTATCCAGTCAAATTTTGGAAGGATAGGAAATAAAAGATTAATAAAATAGCTAGCAATTAGTGTTAATGCGGCACCACCAATTGTCCCTTCCCATGATTTTTTTGGTGAAACTCTTTCGAAAAGACGATGTCGTCCTAAAGGCACACCAACACAATATGCCATACTATCATAAACCCAGATTAAAACAAAAACACCAAGTAAAACTGTTGGGCTAAACATATTATTGGGGTTTTGATAATATAACATATCGCCATTAACAATAAAAATGGAAAGTACCAAAGGAAAAACAGTATATACAAGCGTAAATAAAGAAACGGCTATGTTTCGTATTGGTGTTTCATTTTTAGAATAGAGTTCTGTGATAAAAAGTACAAATACGGGGATAAAAGATAACCAATATAGTGCTGGATTAAAATTAAAATGGTTTATAAAAAACACCAAAGCCAATATTAAGATCGTTGATAAAACTGTCAGTGCTGTATTAGGTTTATTTCGGTCATTTTTTGCAATTCTAAGAAATTCGATATTAAGCCAAGCCCCTGCCCCTAAAATAAAAGCGAGAAAAGTCCATTCACTAATAAGTATAAGTGCAGATGTTATTATAACAATCAGACTACCAGTAATTGTACGTATTATAAAGTTATTCAATTTTAGTGTTATTTTCAAATTCACTACAAATCAACTTTGCCTTCTCCAAGTTTTCGGAATTTACATAAACTTCAATATCGCCAAAACGGTATGATGAATCTTGACGATTAAAGATAAATACATTTATATTATTATCTTCTAACACCTGTTTTAATAGTTCAGCGAGATACTCTATTTCTGTTGCATAAACGAGTTCTCTATTCGTTGCATTACTATTTGTCATTTATTTGTTCGTTTTCTCCGTCTAACTTATTATTGTTTTTCTTTTCTTCGGTATATTCTTCTTTTACCCAGGGTCTTTTTCCAAAAATGCGTTCAAGATCCTCACTAAAAATCACCTCTTTTTCTAGTAAAGTTTCAGCAAGTTCTGTTAATTTTGTTTTATTATCGTTAAGGACTTTTTTAGCTCGATTATATTGATCTTCTACCATAGATTTTATTTCATTGTCAATAAGTTCTGCGGTTTTTTCGCTATATGGTTTTGTAAATCCATATTCATTTTGACCAGTAGAGTCATAATATGATAAAGTACCAACTTTATCACTCATGCCAAAGAAACTAACCATTGCAATAGCTTGTTTTGTAACCTTTTCTAGGTCATTAAGAGCTCCAGTTGAGACTTTTCCAAAGACAATTTCTTCGCTTGCTCTTCCACCAAGTGCTGAGCACATTTCATCAAGCAACTGCTCTTTAGTTGTAATAGATCTCTCTTCGGGCAAATACCATGCTGCACCAAGTGCTTTTCCACGTGGAATTATGGTAACTTTAAGCAATGGATTTGCGTGTTCTAGTAGCCAACTAACAGTAGCATGACCAGCTTCGTGAAAAGCAATAGTTTTCTTTTCTTGAGCAGAAATAATTTTGGTTTTTCGTTCAAGTCCACCTACTATACGATCTACTGCATCAAGGAAGTCTTGTTTTTCGATACTTTTTTTGCTTTTACGTGCAGCAATTAGTGCTGCCTCGTTACAGACATTAGCAATATCTGCACCACTAAAACCAGGGGTTTGTTTTGCAAGAAATCCGATTACAATCTCTTTTGACATTATGAGATTTCTAGTGTGAACCTTAAAAATTGCTTCACGTTCAACAATATCTGGTAATTCAAGATGTATTTGTCTGTCAAACCGTCCTGCTCTCATAAGAGCTTTATCTAAAATGTCGGCTCTATTTGTTGCAGCAAGCAGAATAACTCCGCTATTTGTGTCAAATCCGTCCATTTCGGTTAGCAACTGATTAAGCGTACTTTCACGTTCATCATTAGAGCCAAAATTTGCATTTTTACCTCTGGCTCTTCCAATAGCATCAATTTCATCAATAAATATTATACAAGGCGATTTTTCTTTTGCTCTTTTAAAAAGATCACGCACCCTTGAGGCACCAACTCCCACGAACATTTCAACAAAATCACTACCGCTTAATGAGAAAAAAGGGACATCAGCTTCGCCAGCAACGGCTTTAGCAAGTAAAGTTTTTCCAGTACCTGGAGGTCCAACAAGCAAGGCTCCTTTAGGTATTTGTCCACCTAATTTTGTGTATTTAGAAGGGTTTTTGAGAAAATCTACGATTTCCATAATTTCGACTTTAGCCTCGTATAGTCCAGCTACATCGTTAAAATTAACTTTAACTTTTTTCTCTTTATCAAAAACTTGAGCTTTTGATTTTCCGATATTGAAAATTTGATTACCTCCAGCACCCCCGCCACTCATTTTCTTAAAAACAAAGAACCATAATCCAAATAACAAAGCAATTGGCAATACCCAACTAAGTATATCTCCGTAATAGTTGTGCTCAGTTTTATATTGAGTCATTATTTGTTCTTCGGAAGCAAATCCTTGCTGAGCTTCCTGAAATTGTCTTTCGAAAGTTTCAACATCTCCAATAGCAAAATGATAATGTGGTCCGTTACTGCCCGAAAAACTTAGTGGACTACCCCCTGACACATCGCTAAACTTTTCATCACCAAGTTTATCTGGCTTAATATACACATCGACTCGCTCTTTATTAACAATTATCACTTTTTCGACATCTTTGCTAATAAGAAGATCATTTTCAAATTTTTCGCGAGTTATTTCTTTTGATGACCCGCCAAAGTCAACAAATTTAAAAATAAGAAAAATCCCAAACAAGATAATATATATCCAATAACGATTTTTATTATTGGGCATATTACCTGGCATTTTAGGCTTTTGTTGTGGGTTTTTATTATCAAATCCTTTTTTTTCTTCCATTATTTATATTATGTATTGAATTGCAAACCTATTTAGTGAATTATTTGTTCAAAGATAACATTAATCATTTATTAATGTTGTTTCGGCATCAGCCCAAAGTTTTTCAAGTTTATAAAACTCTCTTGATTGAGTTTGAAAAACGTGAACAACAACATTTACATAATCGAGCAAAACCCACTCGCTATTGCTATATCCTTCTTTTTTCCATGGTTTTTCTCCTGTATTTTTCTTTACCATTTCCTCAATACTATTTGCTATTGCATTAACCTGCGTTGATGAGTTTGCATGACAAATAATAAAATATTCAGCAACTGTATTTTCGATTTCAGTTAAATTTAGATTAAGAAGTTCCTCGCCCTTTTTCTCAAGTATTGCATTATTGATGGTTTTTAAAAGTATTGCAGTTTCTTGTTTAATTCTTCGTTTTACCATAAAAACATATTTTTTTGCAAATATACATAATTATAATTTAAGACAAACAGCTTTTCTCTGACATCTCACATAAAAAAAACCGTGATATATATCACGGTTTTTTTAGTTAATCTCTACTAAAGAATTATTGAATGCTTTAATATCCTCCTTCTGATTCGAGTTTTTCCATTTCTTGATTAAAAATTTGTTCAAATTTCATTTTGTCGTAATCCACTCTTAGTTTTTGGTCTTTTGTAATTCCTTTGTTAATTCCGTTAAGCATAACGTCTTTACTAATTTCGATTGCGATGTAAGTAGTGTATTTTCCAGTAGCTTCTTGAAAATTCTTTTCACAAATAATAGCGATATCAACCAAAGTTTGGTTAATAACTTCGCGAGTTAAATTTTCGAATTTTTGTTCAAAGTCTGAATTTGTTCCTACTTCTGTTTCATTAACATAACGGTCAGTAATAGATTTAATCTTTGTATTAATCAAACCTGCTACTCTTTGTTTTGCTTGTGTAAGAGCTTTTTCACGAGAAAGACTCATGTCTTGTGATGTTGCACTTGCGTCTGCTCTAAAAAAGTTTTTGTCAGAACGACCTTCATCTTTGCAAGGGACTATGATTTCTCTAGCATTTTTTTCGGGTTTGATTACGCCTTTTTTGTTTTTACAAGACGATAAAACTAACACAGAACTCAATACTGCAATAATCATAATGCTTTTTGTAATTGTAGTTGTCTTCATGGTACTAATTTTTATTTGATTACTAATTTTAAATTTTTTTATAAAAGTACTCTTTTATATTTAATTTTCAATATATTTATAAAAATATTTTTTTATAAAACGATAATTACAAACTTAGTGCCAAAAAAATGAGTAAAAAAAAGAACGATTTTCAAAATTCAAACAGTAAGCGAATTAGTAAAAAAACACTAACATCAAAAATATTAGGTATTTTTTCTTCTTCTCCACACAAAGAATATAACTACAAACAACTTGCATCTCTTTTGGCGATTTCCGATTCTCATCAAAGGAGCATTATATCCAAGATACTTATAGAGCTTGTTAATACAGGTAGTTTAATGGAAATGTCGAAAGGAAAGTACAAATTAAAATCAAGAAAAACGTTTATAATTGGTGAGATTGATCTTAATAAAATGGGGAATGCTTTTGTGGTTTCTGATATGATTACTGATGATGTTTTTGTGTCGTCTGCAAACTTAAATACTGCATTACACCGCGATACTGTTAAAATTAGTCTTTACGCAAAACGTAGTGGAAATAGAATTGAAGGTGAGGTTATCGAAGTAATAAAAAGAGCAACTGATAAATTTGTTGGGACTATTGAAAAAACAGGGTCTTATGCTTTTTTGATACCCGATAGTCACAAAATGTATTCCGACATTTTTATCCCTGCCGAAGGTCTTAATGGTGTAAAAGATGGCGAAAAAGCAGTTGTGCAAATAACAGATTGGCAGCAAAAATCGAAAAACCCAACGGGAAAGGTTGTCGAAATACTTGGAAATCCCGGTGATAATGAAGTAGAAATGCACGCAATACTTGCCGAGTTTGGATTACCCTCTAAATTTAGTCCCGAATTAGAAAACGCTGCAAATAAAATAAAAGAAGATTTTACCCAATATGATTACGAAACAAGAAAAGATTATAGAAACATCCTTACTTTTACCATAGACCCCGAAGATGCTAAAGATTTTGATGATGCAATTTCGTTTGAGAAAAAATCTGATAATGTGTATTATATAGGTGTGCATATTGCTGATGTGTCAAATTATCTTTTGCCTGGAACAGACTTAGATGAAGAAGCCTACAATAGAGCAACATCGGTTTATCTTGTTGACCGAGTTGTGCCAATGTTACCCGAGAGATTATCAAATTACTTATGCTCACTTAGACCCGATGAAGATAAATTGTGTTTCTCGGTAATATTTGAAATGAATGACAAAGCAGAAGTTCTTTCTTATAATATTGAAAAAACAATAATCCGTTCGGACAAAAGACTCTCTTACGAAGATGCACAGCAAATAATAGAGACTGGCAAAGGCGAAATTGCTGATGAGTTGATAAAAATTAATGATCTTGCAAAAATACTTCGTCAAAATAGATTTAAAACTGGAGCTTTTAACTTTGAACATAACGAAGTTAAATTTATTCTCGGTGAAAACGCTATTCCGACAGGTGTATATTTTAAAAAATCAACAGAAGCAAATAATCTAATAGAGGAGTTTATGCTTCTCGCTAACCGAAAAGTTGCCGAATTTATTGGAGAGGCTTCTAAACCAAAAGAATTTGTATATCGTATTCATGCAGAACCGAACATGGAGAAGTTAGAAAATTTCTCTGGTTTTATTTCACGCTTTGGATATAGTATTGACACCTCTAATAATATCGCATTATCAAAATCGATGAACGAAATTGTAAAAAGCGTAAATGGTAAACCCGAGCAAAATATAATTGAGAACCTTGCAATAAGAGCAATGTCAAAAGCGGTTTATACAACAAAAAACATCGGACATTATGGTCTTTCATTCGACTTCTATACTCATTTTACATCTCCAATACGAAGATATCCCGATGTTATGGTTCACAGATTATTGCATGACTATATCAAAAAACATCAACCTGACACATCAAACCTCGAAGCTAAATGCAAATACTGCTCCTATCAAGAGCAACAAGCAGCAATGGCAGAGCGAAGCTCCATAAAATACAAACAAGTTGAGTTTTTACAAGATAAAATTGGACAAATTTTCGATGGCGTAATATCAGGAGTAACCGAATGGGGATTTTTTGTTCAACTAAAAGAAAACGCATGCGAAGGATTGGTACACATGAGAACATTAAATGACGATTTTTATATTTACGACCAAGAAGATTATTGTATTTATGGCAAATCGAATAATGAAAGATATCAATTGGGAGCCGAAGTAAAAGTAATTATTACAAATGTTAGCTTACCTAAAAAACAAATTGATTTTGAATTGGCTAAAAAACAATAAAATTTGTATGTTATTTATACTTGTATAATATAATTGCGTATCTTTATAACCTAAACAAAATATTATATGGTTACGTCATCAGATAAGTCAGGAACTTTCATAAAAGGCACTGTTCTTATGCCACAGGAGGAAATGCTTGAGATTAAAAAAGAGCATAAAAATTTTAAAATTGGAATTTTAGCTGACAATAGTGGTATTGAGCACCGTATTCCTTTAGCACCTCTTGCAGTTGAGCAATTAGTTAACGAGGGTTTAGAAGTTTTAATTGAACAAGGAGCAGGAATTGGTGCAAACTTTAGCGACAGACAATATTCCGAATATGGAGCTCAAATTATTAGCGAAAAATCAGAAGTAGCAAAATGTGATATTGTATTAAAAGTATTGCCACTAACAGTAGATGAGATTGAATTATTAAGCGGTAATCAAGTGATAATCACTTCGTTACATTCTAATTGTCAAGATAAGGAATATTTTACATCTCTAATAAAAAAAAGAATAACTGCCATAGCTTTTGACACTATGCAGGATAATCATGGTATCAATCCGATAATGCGTTCGATGAGCGAAATTGCTGGTAGATCATCTATTCTTATTGCAGCAGAATACATGAGCAACGTACACAAAGGCAAAGGAGAAATGTTAGGTGGTTTAACAGGCGTTTCTCCAACCGAAGTAGTTATAATAGGAGCAGGAACTGCTGGAACTTATGCTGCTCAAACGGCTTTTGCTCTCGGAGCACTTGTTAAAGTTTTTGATAATTCGTTGTCAAATCTCGACAAACTTCAAAAGGACTTAGGCGTAAAAGTTTATACATCGACAATTCACTCAAAAGTACTTTGCAATGCACTTAAAACAGCAGATGTTGTTATTGGAGCATTAAGAATTAGAGATATGAGACCCAAAATTATTATTACCGAAGATATGGTAAAGCAAATGAAAAATAATTCGGTAATTGTAGATATTAGCATTGACCAAGGCGGTATTGTAGAAACAAGCAGAGCAACAACTCATAAAAACCCAATTTATACAAAGCACGGTGTTGTTCATTATTGCGTACCAAACATTGCTTCAAGAGTTTCTCGCACTGCCTCATATTCGATTAGCAATATTCTTGCCGCTGAACTAATGAAAATGCAAATTTGTGGAGGTCTAAATCACTATCTTAAAACTAACCCAGGCGTAAGAACTGGCGTATATCTTTACAATGGAATTTTAACCGACGAACATATCGGAATTTTACACGGAATTTTCTCAAAAGATATCGACTTGCTTTTGGCTGCGATGTAAACTCAATATTGATATATAACATAAAACCAAAAACAAGGTATTAACTGTTTGGTTTATTATTTTACAAACCCTAACGCCCAAACCACATTAAATCCTGACTAAACTATATTTTTTTACTAAAAAGCCTTATTTTTATTTGCAGATACAAAAAACATTGTTTATCTTGCACAAAGTATTGTATAACTCAATGTGTTGTTTGTCGTTCGGAGGGGGGGGGTACGTATAAGTTGTGGCTATTGCAAACTATACAGAGCGTTAAAAAGCATTTTTTGAAATATAGATTATAATATTGTTTTGTG
>JAQVOR010000230.1 GCA_028702535.1 Bacteroidales bacterium | reverse complement strand
AAAATTCGTAATTTTGAACAAAATAAAAAGCAAATTATGAAAAACACTATTAAATTCTTACTTATTGCGTTGATAATGTTCTCTTTCACCGCAGTTAAAGCTCAAAAAGAGGTTGGTATTTGGAAAACTATTGATGATGAAACTAACAAAGCCAAATCTCATGTTGAACTATTTATTAAAAATGGAAAGTTGTACGGCAAAATTGTAAAACTAATCAACAACGAAGAAGAAGACCCTTTATGTACTGCGTGTCAGGGAAGTTTATATAACCAGCCAATTATTGGTATGCAAATCGTGAATGGACTTACAAAACGCAAATCAGACTGGTTTATGAAATTAGGAATATTAGACCCAAATAATGGGAAAGTTTATGATTGCAAAATGTGGTTAGAAGATATAAACACTTTAAATGTACGAGGTTTTCAAGGGCCATTCTACCGTACCCAAACATGGTACAGAGTTGAATAACGAATTATATTTTCTGTAATATCATTAGACCATCTCGTAATGGAAGTATAATTTTACGTACTCGATGGTCTTTTTGTACATAATCGTTAAATTTGATTATTCCCTGAGTCATATAATCATTTGATGCAACAGGTTTAAAAATTTTGGTATCCCACAAAACATTATCTGCAATAATTGTAGCATTTTCGGTAGTTTTAGACATTATCATTTGATAATAATCAAGATATTCTCGTTTATCTCCATCAATAAAAACGAAATCGAATTGCTCGTCTAATTTTGGAGTTATCGTAAGTGCATCGCCCGTCATAGCAAATATCTTTTGGTCAAGTTTAGTTTGATTAAAATATTTTTTTGATAGCCACTCAATTTCATCGTTACGCTCAATTGTTGTAATTTTCCCATCATCGGTAAGTGCACGAGCCATACAAATTGTAGCATAACCCGAAAATGTTCCAATTTCCAAAATATTTTTTGCTCCAGTAAGATGCACAAGAAAGTTTAACAAACTACCCTGATGCCAGTTCGACAGCATTCGTGGATGCAATTGCGTAAGATATGTTTCACGAACAAGATTTTGGAGCAGTGCATCTTCATCTCCTCCAAATTTATTAATAAAATCATCGCAAACTTCGCTTATCCTATCCATTACGTTAAAAATAAATTAAACTTGAAAATTTATCTCTGATAAACAGCTCATTAGCTACATCTTGAATTTGTTCACTTGTTACGGTTTCGATTTCATTTATAGTCTGCTTTAGTGTTTCCACCTGATTATATATCATAAATGATTTGCCAAGAGACAAAAGCATATTCGAATGTATTTCGCTTCCAATTGCAATTTGACCGATTAATTGTTTTTTTGCCTTATTTAACTGTACAGGTCCTAATTTTTTATCTTTCAACAGATTTAATTCTTTAAAAATAAGTTCAGTAGCATATTCAATATTCTCTTTATCTGATCCAAAATAAATATTAAAATTCCCAGTATCTTCGTAAGGCGAATAGTTGGCTTCGATATTATAAGATATTCCTTTTCTTTCGCGCAGTGCCATATTTAAACGAGAATTCATACCTGGACCAGCAAGCAAGTTAGATATCAAAAATAATGGCAGCCTTTTGGGATCGTTAAAAGTATAAGCATAAGTCCCTAAAACACAATGAGCCTGATGAGTATTAAACTTCACAACTTTATTCTCAACAACGTGATTACTAAACACTTGACGGTAATATGCTCTTTTATTTGCTGGATTATTTCCAAAATATTTATTGCAATATTGTAAGAGTTTTTCGAATTTAATATTTCCGATTGAGCAAAAGACCATTTGGTCGGTGTTGTACTTTTCGCTAATAAAATTTTTAATGTCAGAATCTTGTAAACCTTTTAAGCTTTTTTTAGTGCCAAGGATATTTCGACCAAGCGAATGCTTTGGATAAATTAAATCTTCAAAATCGTCAAAAATCATATCAGCAGGACTATCTTTATAAGAGTTAATCTCATCGATGATTACCTCTTTCTCCTTTTCAATTTCTTTAGCCAAAAAAACAGAATTAAATATAACATCATTAATTAATTCTATTGCACGCTCATAAAATTCGTGCAAAAAACTTGCTGTTATACATGTTTCTTCCTTAGTTGTATAGGCATCAATTTCACCGCCAACATCTTCCATACGGCTAAGTACATGAAATGCTCGTCGTTTTTTAGTGCCCTTAAACAACATGTGCTCAGTTAGATGAGCTATTCCGTGTTGAGAATTAGACTCATCACGAGTACCTGTGTTTATTATCAAACCACAATGTCCAACATCCGAATCAACAAATTTATGAACTACCCTAATCCCGTTATCTAATACCGCCGTTCTATACACAATTTTTTTTTACAAAAATAATTCATTATTAAGATATATAAGCAATTTAAAGCAAATGTTCAATATAATATTATTTTTAGCAATAAACAAAAATCTAATAATTGAAAATACTGATTGCAACTTTTTGATTTTCAGAGAGTTCCATAAACAATGAAAACTTAAACACAAAACAATGCACTACAATACCCAATCGAAGTGTTCTATTGTTCAATTATTCAATTAATATTTTTGCGTTTATTCATATATCAATTCATTTTTCTTTAAATTGTGATTATTAGAACAGCTAAAAAAAACGTAAAATTATAAGTTCAGAATGCGAAATAAGATTTTGAAGTAAGAACCACAAGTCCCAACTTTTCGTTTTTCACTCTTCGGCAGGCTCGCTTTGGCAGGCTCACTTCGGCAGGCTCAGTGCATCGCAGTGCATCGCAGTGCATCGCAGTGCATCACTCTTCACTTTTCACTCCCAACTCCCCACTCCCCACTCCGCACTCCCAACTCCCCACT
>JAQVOR010000104.1 GCA_028702535.1 Bacteroidales bacterium | reverse complement strand
TCTCATGATTTAATTGCTCAGAGGCGGCTAAAACACCCATAGCAATAGGTAAATCATAAGATGAGCCTTCTTTTCGCAAATCTGCTGGTGCCATATTAATTACAATTCGCTTACCTGGCCACTTAAATTCATTATTATTAAGAGCACTAATTATCCTTTGCTGACTTTCTTTTACAGCTGAATCAGGTAATCCAACTAAATAAAAGTTTATTCCCTTTGAAATATTAACTTCAATTGTTATTGTACTGGCATTTATACCATCAACTGCACTTCCATAAGTTTTTACAAGCATCTTTTATTTTATCAAGATTGATTTGTAAAGATAATAAATAAAAATATAGTTATTGCAAAATAATCAGTATGTTCAATAATAATCAAATCTGAAATTATACAGTATTGAGATTTATTTATCAAAAAACCTCCTTATATCTTTAGTTTACAGATGAAAATCCAGCAAACTATCTGCATTCAGAAAAATTAACTAATTTTGTTTTTTAAATTAAAAATATAATGCAAAGAAAGAGTATAGATTTAATGGCTCCGGTTGGTTCTTATGAATCGTTAATGGCTGCTATTCAGTCGGGAGCAAATTCGGTTTATTTTGGGATTGAGAAGTTGAATATGCGTGCGAGGTCGTCAAATAATTTTACGTTTGAGGATTTACACAAAATCGTTGATATTTGCAAACAAGCAAACGTCAAAACTTACTTGACAGTTAATACAATTATTTACGATAACGAATTAGAAAAAATGCGTCAAGTGATTGATGCGGCTGCTGAGGCAAATGTTACAGCAGTAATTGCTTCAGATGTATCGGTAATGCAATATGCACGACAAAAAGGCGTTGAAGTTCATGCCTCGACACAACTTAATATTTCAAATATTGAAGCTATTGAATTTTACTCAAACTTTTGTGATGTAATTGTAACAGCACGAGAGTTAAGTATTGATCAGGTTGCAGATATTACACATTTGATAAAAAAACGCAATATAACAGGACCATCAGGCAATTTAGTTCAAATTGAAATCTTTTGTCATGGTGCTTTATGTATGGCAGTATCTGGAAAATGTTATCTGAGTTTACACGAATATTATCACTCGGCAAACAGAGGCTCTTGTCTTCAAAATTGTCGTCGTCCATATATCTTGACTGATAAAGAATCAGGAGCCGAAATCGAAGTTGATAACGAATATCTTATGTCGCCAAAAGATTTATGTACAATTGGCTTTATTGATAAGATTATTGACGCTGGTGTAAGCGTACTTAAAATCGAAGGACGAGCACGCTCGGGCGAATATGTGAAAACTGTTGTTGAATGTTACAACGAAGCTATTAATGCTGTTTTAGATGGAACTTATTCGCAAGAAAAGATAGACAACTGGACAGAGAAACTTAGTACAGTTTTTAACAGAGGCTTTTGGGATGGATATTATTTGGGACAACGACTTGGAGAATGGTCAGAGATTTATGGATCACGAGCAAAACAAACAAAAGTATATCTTGGGAAAGTTCTAAACTACTATGGTAAGCTAAAAGTAGCAGAACTTAGAATTGATACAGGTGAAATGCTTTCTGTAAACGAAGAAGTGGTTTTTCTTGGACCTACAACAGGAGTTGTACAACAATTTGTTAAAGAAATGCGAAAAGAACAAAAACCCATCAAAAATATCAAACAAGGAGAACTATTCTCAATGCCTACCGATAGTCTTGTAAGAAGAGGAGATAAACTTTATAAACTTGTGGACACTGAGGAATTAAAAAAGCAAAAAAGAGAACAAAAAACATAAAATGAATCTTCCTGAAACTCGCATAACAGACTTTATTAAAGAACATCATGTTCTAACTCTCGCAACAAGCGATTTAAACGAATCCTGGTGTAGTAATTGTTTTTACACCTATCTAAAAGATGAAAATGCTTTCCTTTTTACCTCAGATATTGACACAAAACATGCTTTGATGGGAGTAAAAAACCCACGAGTATCTGGTTCTGTTGTTCTTGAGACAAAAATTGTGAATAAAATCCGTGGAATACAGTTTACAGGCGAATTAGTAAAAGTAGATAATACCGAACACTCAAGATACAGGCTTAAATACTTAATGAAATTTCCTTACGCAATTTTGATTAATACAGACTTATGGATAATTAAATTAGACCTCATCAAAATGACAGATAATAGATTAAGATTTGGGAAAAAATTAATCTGGAAAAGAACAAGTAATGAGAATTAATTTACATACGCTTTTCCCCGATTATGAATTGCTAGATTGTGGTAATTTAGCAAAACTTGAGCGATTTGGAGATATAATACTAATAAGACCCGAAATTACTGCAAACAATAAACCTGCATTAAACATAAGAGAATGGCATAAATTAGCTCATGCAGAGTTTATAGAACAAACCAAAAATACTGGCAATTGGAAAAGCCTCAAAACCGTTCCTGCAACTTGGAATATCGGATACAATAATTATGGGATAAACTTAATCGCCGAGCTTTCACTTACAAATACAAAACATATTGGAATATTTCCTGAGCAGGTGTTAAACTGGAAATATATTGCAAAAATAGGCAACGAAATTATAAATAATAATTTTTTAAATCTTTTTGGATATACTGGTTTGTCCAGCATAGCTGCAGCGAGCTTTTATGATAAAGTTACTCATATAGATTCCATCAAAAAAATTATAACTTGGACTCAAAGAAATGCAGAACTTAGTGGCAATAAAAACATTCGTTGCATTACCGAAGATGCCCAAAAGTTTGTTTTACGCGAAATAAAACGCAAAACTAAATATCAAGGTATAATATTAGATCCTCCAACAATTGGTAAAGGAGCAAAAAACGAAAAATGGATATTTGAAGATAATATTGACGATTTGTTGATTTCTCTGAAAAATATTCTGGATAAAAAATCCTTTGTTATTTTGAATTTCTATTCACACACAATTACCGAAAAGTTCGTACATCGCCTTATTCTTACTTATTTTAGGGATTTTAATATTGATTTTTGCGATAGAATTTATGGGGAATCAAATACGGGAAACACAATTGACCATGGGTATTTTATAAGATTAAAAAGATAAGAATTTAACCTACAAGCATAAAACAAATAAGGGGCAAATATTGATATTTGCCCCTTATTTTATTTATAGTTAAATGTTTTTATTCTACCACAACTAATTTTTGTGTTTTAGTTTGATTGTTTGCATTTACATTGATTGTATAAACTCCTGCATTTAGTTTCGAGTTAATAATTTCGCTTAACGCAAAATTATGCAATCCCGCCATAAGATTAAACTCTTTAACTGCAATTACTTCGCCAAGTAAATTAGTTACCATAATAGTTGTTTCAGACTTATCGGTTATAGAAAATTCCAATCTAGAGTTTAAGTTTCCAGGATTTGGCATTACAGAAAAGTTTGATAATAATTTATTCTCTTCAACATCACTAAGGCTAGACGTATAACTAACTTTCCACCCATCAGCAGTCAAATCAGAGTCAGTAAAAAACTGTACAATCACAACACTATCGTTAATTGCAATTGGTGCAGTAGGTGGATTGTTTGCATTAAATGAAACTACGGTATTAGAAGAACTTACATTTGTTTTAAATATTTTTACATAATCAATATTCCCAGCTAATTCAAACTCATCAAATGTAAGCGTTATCCAATTAACATTTTCTGGCTCTATGTTCCATGTGCATACACTTGAGTTGTCATATTCACAAACTCCACTACCATCGGTAAAACTACCCGAACTTGTAGTTAGTACATTACCTGTTTTGCAATTTTTCACACTATAATCAACATTCCAGCCTTCGCCAGTTGATGACGCATCAGTATCAAATCTAATAGTAAGAACCCCTAAGCCTGTTGAATATGTATTATTTCTTGGGAGGTTATCTGCATCAAAGGTAGCAATAACGATTGAAGATGTTTCATCGCCATCGAAAAGAGTTAACTGATCACCTGTTCCAAGGTCAAAATCATTAAAAGATAAAGAAATAACATCCCCACATAAAGGATCAATAACATAAACACAAGATTGATTATTTTGATAATTTTCATTAGCACTACCATCGCCAAACGAGCCTTCTTTTCCTGTGATTATACGAGTATCGTTACAATATATTGGGTAAGTATCTCGTGGATATATATTTATTACCATTTCTTGATATTGATTAAAGTTGTCCTCTGGTCCGCCTGAGGTACCAGTCGTTGTAAGATTATCAAGTGTAAAATAACCATTTCCATATCCTCCCCAACCCCAATTCATGTGAAATTTATCATTAGCATCATATCCATCACAATTCCACGCATGACCTGTTGTTGTAGATGAGCCTGAATATACCATAGGCATTCCAGCGTCAACTTGTGCCTTAATAAGATTTTTCCAATTTGTCTCCGAATAATTGTACCTTTTTACATATTTAGTTGCTAAAGAATATTTAAAATAACTCTTTAAAGCTGTTGAGATGTTAGTTGTTTGGCTACCCGATCCGGTTGGTCCCCAGTACATCGAAACCGCAATTCCAGCATGAAAATTAATTTTACCTAGTTCTTCATTTACATACGAAGATGCTTCATTAGGCATAGCACTCCAATCATAAGTATGACTAGCAAAATTGATACTCATATTTCCATATCCACCGTTCGCCATGCTGCTATGATACTTTGTCCCCTCTCCTGATGGTGGCCAGTTATAGTATTTCATAACGTGTAACATTGCAGTAGCAACACATCCAACTGGAACATGCCCGTTAATACCATCAGCATCTGCTGGACATTGTGCATTGTATGGCCAAGTTTGATTCCAATTAATATTTTCCAATAAAATCGGAGAAGTCGTTTTTTGCTTAATTCCGTTTTTATAATCATAATTTATAAGTTCAGCCCACTGATTTACTGCCTTTACTTCAGGTGTCATTTGGTTTTCAGAAGCAAATTGAATGCAGTCATTATAATAATTCAACATTTCTTGTTGAGCTGGTGCCATATTATTATTATTAAAACCTCCTTCAAAAGAGTAGGCTAAAATAGGCTGTATTTTATCATCTGACGGAATAATTACAAAACCCTCATCACCATTAATATTAAACACGTAATAATTGAAATCGGGATTTTGTACTGGATCATAAATGCAATTTAATGTAATATCACCCCACGATTGACTTTTCACATTACTAACACTTTGGTAATAATAACTTTTTGCGACTTTTTCTGCATTTTTTCTAGGAACAAAATCAGCGAAAACAACAATAGACAAAAAAGAAACAATGGTAAACAGGAATAATTTTCTCATAATTTAATCAATATAATTTATACAAATAAACAAAAATAATTTTAATATGTTTAAGCTAAGACATTGAATTTATACATTTGGCTGCATGGTCTCTAACAAATCCGTATTATAATGTAATCCAATAGATTGCCGTCTTTCCATCGCCATCCTTATTATCAGATAGCCAACATTAATAATATTTCTCAACTCACATATACTTACAGTAACGTTAGAAGTTTTAAAAAGTTCCTCTGTTTCTTTATAAATAATATGTAATCTATCAAGAGCTCTTTGTAGTCGAAGGTCTGACCTGACAATCCCAACATAATTACTCATTATTTGCTGCACCTCTCTTAAAGAGTGCGATACAAGCACGAGCTCTTCATTTTTTATTGTTCCCTCATCGTTCCAAACTGGGATGCCATGTATTATATTACGATCCATTACCGTTTTAGTTGATGACGCAATTGCTGCACGATGGGCAAAGACAAGAGCCTCTAATAATGAGTTGGAAGCTAATCTGTTAGCACCATGTAAGCCAGTAGAAGCCGACTCCCCAGCTGCATAAAGATTTTTAATGGAAGTTTCTCCGTTTTCGTTAGTTTTGATACCCCCACAAAGATAATGTGCTGCTGGAGTAACTGGAATTAAATCTTTTTTTAAATCATATCCTATTTCGAGACATTTAGCATAAATTGTTGGAAAGTGTCTCATTAAAATATCCTTATCAATGTTTCGTGCATCAAGAAACACATAGTTCTCACCCGAAATTTTCATTTCGCTATCTATTGCTCTTGCAACAATATCTCGTGGAGCTAAGGAACCTTGTTTGTGATATTTTAAACAAAAATCTTCATTTTTTTGATCTCTTAATATTGCTCCTGCCCCTCGAAGAGCTTCAGTAATTAAAAATGATGGTTTGACTTCGGGATTATACAATGACGTTGGATGAAATTGTACAAATTCCATATTTTCAACTACTCCTTTAGCTCGATAAACCATGGCTATACCGTCTCCTGTAATGCTTGGCGGATTTGTTGTATGTAGATATACATTACCACAGCCACCTGTTGCAATCATGATTTTAGAAGACAAGACTGTAAATATCTTTTCTTTTTCTATGTCTAAAATATATGCCCCATAGCACTCTATATCTTCACGAGCTCTGGTAACTTTCTGTCCTAGATGATGCTGTGTAATAAGTTCAACAGCAAAATGATTCTCGAATATACTTATATTTGGATTACTTTTAACCTCATCAATCAAAGCTCTCTGTATTTCTTCTCCAGTTTTATCTTTATAATGCAATACTCTTTTTACGGAGTGACCGCCTTCTTTGTTGAGGTCGTATTGTCCAAATTGGTCTTTATCAAAATTAGTTCCAATATTTATAAGGTCAAGAACTCTGTCGGGCCCCTCCTTAACAACAATTTCGACAATTTTCTCATCATTTATTCCACAACCTGCAATAACTGTATCACTAATATGTTTTTCATAAGAATCGGGATTATAAAGGACTGTTGCCACTCCTCCCTGAGCTTTTGCCGTTGTTGTCTGATCCAAATCACTTTTTGATACAATAGCAACTTTACCAAACTTACTAACCTGAATCGCATAAAACAAACCGGCAATTCCACTACCGATAACCAAATAATCGAATTCAACTTTCATTATAAAATATTTTTACAAATATACACAGATATTTTATAGCTTATATAAAGTTTATTTTTTATACAGATTCGAGGTAGTATTTACAAAAACTATTAATAAATTTGTACTTTGTCAGAACAAATAATTAAATAATACGTAATAAGAAATAAAGTACAAAAATGAAAGACAAATTAATTACATTAGTTACCTATAGGTATCAGTATCGTGCAGAGATTTTGCAAGATAAGTTAGAAGAGGCAGGAATTGAAAGCTCTATTTCTAACGAGAGTATTTTGGGACAAATTGACGGTGTCAGGGTTATGGTAATGGATAAGGATTATAAGGAAGCCTTAAAAGTTTATCGAGAAATAAGACGCCTGTATGATACTCACTCTAAGGAAGTGATTGAAGATCCAGATGACAAGTAAACTATAATCAATTGCCAATAATTGAATTATAATCTAAATAATATATAAGTTTTAGCGACAAGTTATTTGCTTGAGGTTCATGCCAAACTTGTTTAAAACTCTCATAATAATTTGGCATTCTGTTGGTATTGGGCACATCTCCTAAAGCAAATATTTGGTTTTTCCACATAACAGAAAGATACGAACCTGGTAAAAAATTCCATGATAATAGAAGATCAATATTAAGTACATTAAAATTATAATTACTTGTACCCGTGTAATTGTTATTATTTTTTAGGTTTCCGTCTTCTAATAAATCATAATAGTTTAAATATTCTACTCCTGACACATAGTGCCTTGCAGTTAGTGAAAGGGACAATTTGTTAGTGAAAACTAATGTAGAATTTAATGAGTTAATAAATGTTATCACATCTCTGGTTCCGAATATAATTTGTCCCTCATTATTTTCGACAAAACCAGCAGCACCAAGGTCAAAATCTCCATGTAAAGTGTATCTAAGTGAAACTCTTTTACCAATTCTGATTAATGGGCTTAAACTACCCCAGACACCTTTACGCGAAACTTGATCAAAATAAACACCTACTTTAATATCAAAAGCTAATTGTTTTCGATAGTCGGTTGAAATAAAAATATTTTCACTATAAATTCCTGGACGTGAATAAAACCTCCCAATAGTTCGTGGTTCATAATAATCGTTTTCATCGCTCAAAGGTATAGTAATGTTATTCCAAAATGACAAGTGTTTTGTAGTAGTAGCATAATTATATAAATGTATATTTGTTCCTACAAAAGACATATTCTCAAACAAGGATTTATGTGTAATATTAACAGAGTTTACCATTTCATTAAAAACCCAAAACTGCGAAAACTTCCTATATGCGACCTCCACATAATTTTTAATTTGGTTAAATTCAGTAAGATACCCTAAATCGTTAGGGTTATATTCTTTTGAAATAATCTCAGTTCCCAATTCATACACCCATTTTCCGGTTTTCTTTCCTGCAGAAGCATCAAGATACCAGCCATTATCGATATTTATTTCATTAGCATTTCTTGTGCTATAAGCTCCGCGTGCAGCAACTCCAAACAAATTAGATTTGTCCATTATTTTGAGATATGTTGCTGTAACATTGCTCAAGTAATCATTATCAGGAGATATTGCACTAGCATTTGTAAAATTAATAAATGAATTTTGACCTATACTCTGATCTAAAACTAAAATATTATAATTTGTTGCTGGTTCTGTCAAAATATTTTTTTGTGTATCATCATTGTATTTTACTTTTGCCCAAGTATTTGCAGTAACAGCATTAAAAACACCAATTGCAAGATTGTTTTTACTCCGACCACTTATTTTAAAAGAATTTATTAAACGTGATACAGATGGATTCTTGATTATCTCAAATTCGTTATTATTAGCTTGATTATTAATTGTTGAAAAACCTTGAGGAGTTTTACCTATACGACGACTGTAAAACAAATCACATTTATTGAAAAGCTCTGTTCCTTCGGTAAAAAACGGACGGTTTTCAGAATAATATGTCTCATATGGAGTTAGGTTCAAAACTACCTCATCAGCTTTTGTTTGTACAAAATCGGGAATAAGTGTCATATCCAGAGTGTAAGTCTCACTTAATCCTAATTTTAGGTCTAAACCTCCGCTAAATGACTTTTCCAATGTTTGCTCATAAGAATTGATATATCCTGAAACATAAGGCATTAACGCCAAACGCAAAGGAGCTTGTATATTATTAATCTCTTTAACAATTCCCATTTGTGAACCTTCGGAACCTTTATTAAGATCAACAGGATTCCAACTTGATTTTTCTCGGTTTCGCCTAACAGTACGCCAAAAATTAATTGACCAAGTTTGTTTATCCAACTTTGGAAAACGAATAGCTGAATATGGTATTTCAATTTCAACAATCCATCCTTCATCGACAACACTTACAGCACTATACCACACAGCATCCCACGCATAATCGTCATCTATTTCAGATATCCGAATATCTGTTTGCACATTGGCAGCACTAACCACAAACTCATAAATATTTTGACCATCATTATTGGGATTAAGACTAAGCCCAAAATAATCAACATTTCCGTTGTCTTTATCACGCATGGTTAATTCTGTATAAATACTGTCGGGTTTCTCATCATATAAAATTGCTGCAAAATATATAGCACGATCATCGTATAAAACACGAACTTCGGTTTTTTGAGCTGGTTTTTTTCCAAATATCGGATAAAACCCATTGAAATCATTAAAAACCGCCGCATTTTTCCAATCCGATTCGTTCAATTTGCCATCAATTTTTATTTCAGCGTAAGTACGAACAGCTTTTTCGCTTTTTTTTTGAGAATGCAAATCTGTACTAAACCCAAAAATGGAAACAATAATTAGAGCAACTATAATTACAATATTCGGCATATTATAAATTAAGGAATTTAAAACCCTATTATCAACAAATTAAATATAATAATTGCAAAATTATCACAAAAATAAGCTTATTACAAATGCGACAATTAGCAAAGTTGAGTACATTAAATAAATATTAATGTCCAAGTAATTTGATAATTTTATTTTATGTTTTTTCGATAGCACTAAAACTAAAATAGCCTTTTCAAAAATGTAAGATATTACTGTTGCATAAGCGACTCCTACAATGCCCCAAAATTGAATAAAAATAAGACTTAATGCAACATTTATCACTATCTCTACCAATGAAGAGTAAAAAAGGACTTTTGTTTTTTTAAGTCCAATTAAAATAACTCTTGAAAAGACAAATCGGGTAACAATAATTAAAAGATAAATATTAAATATTATTGCACTATCTGCAAATTGGGGACTAAAAACTATAGGGTACAAATATTTGCTTAAAAGTATAATCAATATCGATGCAGGATAAAGATAGTGCATAAGTCTTTTTGTTCCGTCTTTAAGCTCTTTAGAGGCTTGGTTTAGATTATTGGTATCGGAAAACTTCGAGGTCATTGCATTTCCAAAAGCATAAAGTAGCAACACAATAAATGGAAGCTCTCTAGCACCATACCTAAATACCGCAAACGTTGCTTCGTCAAACTTATATGAAATAATAAAACCATCAACGTATTGAGCACTTCCACTAATTAATATGCTCATTACCAATGGTATCGAAAGTATCATATATTCTTTTATATATCCAAAAGAAAATTGAATTCGCGAATACTTTAAAATAATTATTATTAACCATACAAAACGGATAATATTTATAAACACAAGTCCATATAATCCATATCCTAAATCAAATCCTAGTAGGATTGGAAGTGTTACTGCAAATAATTGTAATGTAAAAGTTATAGTCCCATAAAGAATAATACTCAGACTTTTATTCTTTAACAAATAAATGTATTCTATTAAATTTACTGGACCAGAAACAACTATATACATGAAGAGAATTTTCATATATGGAATTTCTCCTCCACTTATGCTAAATAAATCTGCTATTAAGGGTTGCAACAAATAAACAATAATGGCTGCCAGTACACTAAAAAATGTAAATAGAACAAATGTATTAAACAAAAGCGGCGAATTTTTCTCCTTCCCAAAAGTTTCGTTGTTTTCGAAGATACCAAGTAGAGATTGTAACATTCCACCAATCCAGAAAAAGCTCACTGCTCCAGCTATTAGTAAAAATGTTTCATAAACTCCAATTTGTCCAATACCTAAATCGGATTTGGTAAAGATTATACTTATTAGTAATAATACACCAAAACGAATTATCTGAAAAAGCTGAAGAGCTCTTACATCAGTTATATGTTTTCGTAAATTCAAGTTTATTATTATAATTATTTAATTTATTTTATAAAGTTTGATGGCTGTGTTGAAAATGTTTCGGGTTCCGGGTTCCGGGTTTCGGGTTCCGGGTTTACTCGCTTCGCTCGTGAGCTCGCCTGCGGCTCGGTTCGGGTTTCGGGTTCCGGGTTTACTCGCTTCGCTCGTGAGCTCGCCTGCGGCTCGGTTCGGGTTTCGAGTTTCGGGTTTACTCGCTTCGCTCGTGAGCTCGCCTGCGGCTCGGTTCGGGTTTCGAGTTTCGGGTTTACTCGCTTCGCTCGTGAGCTCGCCTGCGGCTCGGTTCGGGTTTCGGGTTTCGGG
>JAQVOR010000229.1 GCA_028702535.1 Bacteroidales bacterium | reverse complement strand
TATTTCGTTTTTCTTCAACTACTCCAAACCCAATACTCACGCCTTTGCCTAATCCTAAATAATTTGGTAAAAACACATTGGTTTTAAATTCTGCATCAATTGCATGCATTTTTATTCCTTTAAAATCACGAGGATGCTCTTTTTTAATTTTTTTAATTTGCACTTTTACTTCCTTATCGAAAATGCAATCTATTCCTTTGCCAAAACTGAGAATGTTTCCGCGCAATATGTTCTCTAAAAAGAAGTGTTTTTCATCAAGGCTTTTCAGATTTTTGTACAACGGATAATTTTTCTCGTTAAGTGCTAACCAACTATTAATATTATAGGTAAAATATTTATCCCAGGCCTGAATAAGAAATTTATTTACTTTTAAGCTATCAACGCCCATGTTCATATTAACCGAACCAATTTGTAAACTCCAATCTTTTAAATTAAAAAACTGATGGACAATTTCAACGCCCTCCTCAACACAAAAAAATGCGGCTTTTTTATTGATTGTCTTATATTGAATTTTAGGATATTCATAAACAAATTGTTCTTTATCAAAATGATTATGGAATAATAAATCTGGCTGATCTATTTTGCCCAAGACAGCACCTCTAAATTTGGGGATTTCATTTGGCTTTAATACCTTGTCAAACAGAACTGTTAGAGTCTTAATTTTTTTCATTGGTTGAATTTTGCATAAAAATATATAAAATAAATGCAATAAACAATATACATTTATTAATAATGTCAAAAAACAACAAACTATTACTAAAGCTTAAGCGTTCTAAACTCAAAAATCATATCGCACACAGGTTTTAAATATTAGGTCTATGTTTATCGTTTTCGTCAAGAACAATGTTGAGGTATGATTTATATCTCCACCAGGCAATTTTGCCATCTTCGACGGCTTTTTTTACAGCACATTGTGGCTCGTTAACGTGATTGCAATTATAGTATTTACAATTTTTTGAGATTCTAAATATTTCGGGAAAATAGTGATAGATTTCTTCGTTTTTTAATTCTATAATACCATAGGCTTTTATTCCGGGAGAGTCAATAATCCAAGCGTTAAAAGGTAAATAGTGCATTCTGGCATAGGTTGTTGTATGTTTTCCGGTACTATGAGCTTCTGAAATATCGCCAATTTTTAGGTTCATACCAGGAGAAACTGTATTTATTAAAGCGGTTTTTCCAACACCGCTATGTCCAGCAATTAGACTTGTTTTATCTTTTAAAGCAGTACGTAGTTCCTCAATCCCAAGTTTATTAATTATCGAAGTTGCAATTACCTGATAGCCAATTTCATTATAAGTCGCCATTAGCTCAGCAATTTCAGGATACTCGTCTTCGGAGTATATATCTGCCTTATTAAACACAATAATTGTTGGAATACTGTATGCTTCTGCCGACACAAGAAATCTATCTAAGAAAGTTGTTGTTGTAACTGGGTTTCGCAACGTAAACACAAAAACTGTTTGATCAATATTAGAAGCTAATACATGACTTAGTTTTGACAAGTTTGTAGAACGCCGAATTATACAGTTTTTACGAGGTAATATTTTAGTTATTACTCCAGTATTTTCATCCAATATTTCAATTTTCACATTATCTCCAACAGCAACTGGGTTTGTACTTCGATAACCCTTAAGCCTAAGTTTGCCTCGAATACTACAAGATAATTCCTCGGATTCAGTTTTCACTATATAACCCGATCCAGTTGACTGTATGACTTTTCCTGTGATCATAAAATAATTGCAAATATAATCCATTTCGGATAATATCTTTGTAATTTAAAAAATATCCCTCAACTCAATATGTCAGTTTAACTTATTTACAATTACAACTAATCATCATGACTACTGATTATTTCATCTTTTTGAAATTTAAGAGCTTCGGCAACATTTATTATATGGTCTCCAATAATTTCACATATAGTAATCATGTCTATATAAACAACGCTTGAGTTGTAAGTATATTTGTTTTCTTTAAGATTCTTACTGTTCTGTTTTTTTAATTGAGTTCTAAACGAATTTATGCGGTTTTCAATCTCTATAATTTCGTTGATTTCAATTTTGTCTGCCCCCATATTTTCTAAAAAACCCACCATAAGTTCAAAGTCTCTATCTAAAAGCTCAAATAATCCTTGTATATCATTTCTTTGCTCGGGAGTAAACCATATTTTCTTTTTGTGTTTACGAAGCAATACGCGCGATAAATTAAAACTTCCATCGGCAATTGATTCAATATTATCGCTAATTTTAAGCAATGTTCTAATTCTACGAGCCCCGCTAATACTCAATTCTCCTTCAGAAACATTAGTAAGATAGTTTGCGATATCTGCTTCGATATCGTCCATGATAAGTTCGTTTTTACTAATTTTTTCACCTAATTTTTTCACCTTTTTATCGTCGGTTTCAGCAAATAGTTTTTTTACTTGACCGAACATTTTAAATGATTTTTTACCATATTCGGCAATTTCTTTTCGAGCTTGTAAAATTGACATCTCTGAGGTAGATAACATTCCAGTTTGGATAAATTTTAATCCAAACTCTTCTTCCTCATCTTTTTTACCCCTTACAATTTTTGTAACTACTTTTTCGATAAATTTGACAAACCATATCTGTATAAGTACATTAGTTATATTAAAAACTGTATGAAACAAAGCTAGGGCAACAGGAATTGCAGTAACATGAGTAAAAGGCGATGCTCCACCAACTTGTTCGGTAATACCGGCGATAAAGTTAAGAATTGGTCGGTAAAATATCAAAACCCAGATTACGCCAAAAACATTAAACATTAAATGTGCCATTGCTGCACGTTTTGCAGATTTATTTGCAATCATTGCTGCCATATTAGCAGTTATAGTTGTTCCAATATTTTCGCCCAAAATCATTGCA
>JAQVOR010000228.1 GCA_028702535.1 Bacteroidales bacterium | reverse complement strand
CAATTGTAAACAACCCATCAAAAACTGAACAAGCATATTCTATGATTGATAAAGCTGTAAAGCCTATCACTACTGAATTAGGACTTGCTGCATAGAAAATTAAAAACGTTAATTTTATTTACGTTTTTAAAAAGCTAATACATACAGTGTTACTGTTGTTGATGACAATGGATGTAGTGCAAATAATTCAGTCTTGATATCTGAGCCAGATGATATAATAATCGATTTAGACGTAATAGACGCAACTTGTGGTGCAACAGGTGGAGAAATTTCATCTATCGTTGGCGGTGGAGTTGGTGCTTACACTTATGCTTGGTCTAATGGTAGTAGTATGAGTAGTTTATTTGGGCTAGCACCTGATGATTATACTATTACTGTTACTGATGCTAATTATTGTAGCAAATCATCAACGGTGTCTGTTGGCAGAATTGGAAATGTAATAGCAAGTATTACAGTTGAACATCCAATTTCATGTGCTGGAGTTCCTGACGCAGTAATTAGTGGAGGCGCAGTAAGTGCTGCTATGCCTTTGTTATATAATTGGAGTAATGGTTCAACCTCCGAAACTATTAGTAATCTTTCTGCAGGAACATATTATCTTACTATAACTGATGATTGGGGTTGCACAGGTTCTGTGTCAGAAACACTTAGTCTGCCGAATGGTATTAATCTAGATTACTTTGTAACAAATCTTAAATGTTTCGGCTCAAATGATGGTGCAATTGATCTTGTTATTTCGGGTGGAGATTCGCCATTTAGTTTTCAATGGAGTAATTCATCAACCGAAACTTCATTAAGTTCTCTCGAACCTGGACAATATTCAGTAACAATTACAGATAGCAGAGATTGTGTTTTTACTCAAGATTTCGTTGTAAATCAACCAGAACCAATATTATTCGAGTATTCTAAAAAAGATATAAGTTGCTATGGCGAAAAAAATGGATCAATAACTATGTATGCCTCTGGTGGGTCTGAGCCTTATTCTTATAATGTGTCTTCAACTCAGGTAATAGCTAATGCACAATCTGTTAATTCTTTGGATGCAGGTAATTATTCTATATCTGTTAAAGATAATAATAATTGTATGGCTACTCATAATGTTTCAATATCTCAACCTGCAGTTTTATCAGCAAAAATTACAGCTTCAAATCCATCATGTATTGGACATAATGATGGTTTTATAGCAGTTTATCCTATTGGTGGCACAGCTCCATATTCTTATTCTTTTAATAATATGGAGATGGATACAAGTGTTTATTCTCAATTGCGTGAAGGTAATTATACTGTTGTATTAACTGATGCAAATGGTTGTGAATACAAACTTGAAAATGTAAGAATAAATGAGGCTATTTATGAATGTCTTGATATTCCTACAGCTTTTACACCTAATGGCGATGGAATAAATGACAACTGGGAAATTCGCAATCTTGACTTTTATCCTGGAGCTTACGTCTATGTTTTTAATAGATGGGGACAAAAGATCTATACTGGAAGACCTACTACAGAACCTTGGGACGGAACATATAATGGGCGTTTATTGCCAGTTGGTGCGTATTTATATATTATTAATCCGCATAATGATGCTGGTGAGTATAAGGGTACAGTAAGTATAGTTTATTAATCTGAATATTTACTGTCATTTTATAATTCGCACAATCTTTTTAAGTTGTAATAATGAGGCTTTATAAACAAATTCAATAGACTTTTTTCATCGTGTGGTTGTGTGTAATCTAGTAATTCAAAAACGCTACCGCACGATTTTTTCATCGTGTGGTTGCAAGAATCACAGAATCACAATCTCACCTCAACAACAACACTTCGATTCTTCTATTTTCGGCTGCTTTCCAATCTTCGTCTTCGATATTATAAATTGGATATTCTTCTCCCAGCGGAATTGTAATTATTCTGGTTTCGCTAATTCCTTTTTCGATAAAATATTTTTTTGCCCAATTGCATCTTTCATTTGATAGTCTCATGTTATATTCATCGGTGTCAACCATATCTGTATGTCCAAAAATCACAACATCTAAGGCGGTATCTTGTTCTAAATGCTCAACAAGAAGCTCTACATTTTTAACATAATCTTCTATTAAAATATGGCCGTTAAAATTAAAATACCCAATAGCTTGAGGTATTGAAACAGGCTTTTTGTTGTTGTACAAACTGTCGAAATTTTGCCAGTAAGCATTTGGGAGAGATTTTGCTTCATCTAATTCATCGGGAAGTGCAATGTGAATTTTTTTGTCTGTTGTGATTTTTTGTCCGATATTATTATTGTATGTAAGTTTTACTCCATTTAATTTATCTATTGATTTTGTACGAAAACTTATGACATAATAATTAGCACTAAGATATGGAAGCTCTGTCCATACGCCAGTTATCTCCTTGTTTGACTGAATGCCGAAATATTTTCCGCCAGTATATGATGCCAAAACTTCTAATAATGGTTTGTTAACATACGCACCAAACGAAATGCAAGTTATTTTAATGTTATTTTCTTTTGCTTGTTTTGCAACTTCTAAGGCTGTGATTGCTTTTGCGTTTCTAACAAAAAAAGAAGAGTTTTCATATCCGTCAGTAAAAACAATAACTTCTTTATGCTGACCTGCACTGTCAAGCATATAAATTCCTTCGCCAATAGCTGCATAAAGGGCAGTTCCTCCGCCAAATCCGTTAAGCCCCTTAACTTGGTAGTTTTTATTTAAAATTGATTTGTCATCAGTTAACTCATTAAGGCATAAGATGTTATCATCAAATTTATTAGCGACCTAAAGGTCTTGGGGGTTGGGGTAATCGGTTAAATTTAAAATTTTATTTTTGCATTAAAAAAACATGATAAAATTAGACAATAAGTTTACATCGGATTTCAAAGACCATTTAAAATTCAG
>JAQVOR010000103.1 GCA_028702535.1 Bacteroidales bacterium | reverse complement strand
AGCTTCGTCGAAAAACAAATATTGAGGGTTTTTATAAACGGCTCTGGCAATAAGTATTCGTTGCTTTTGTCCTTGACTTAATCCGTTTCCTTCGCTTCCGATTTTTGTATTGTAACCAAGAGGTAACGTTTCGATAAATTCTCGAATATTTGCTACTTTAACGGCTTCTACAAGTCTTTGATTATCAATGCTTTCCTGACCAACTGCAATATTTTTTGCAATAGTGTCATTAAAAATAAAACTATCTTGCATCACTGCACCAACTTGGCTTCGCCACCACTCCTGCGAATAGTTTTTAAGTTGATTTTCGCCAAGCAAAATATCGCCTTTGTAATGTCCGTAAAATCCCAACAATAACTTTACAAGAGTTGTTTTTCCGCTTCCGCTTGTTCCAACAATTGCAGTTATTTTATTTTCAGGAATTTTGAGACTAACATCTTTGAGAACAATTTCGCTATGAGGCGGTGTGTATTGAAATTCGATATTCTCTATTTTTAAAGACTTATCTTCAGGTAATGTGTTGATTTTTTGTTCGTTAGGGTCTTCTTCATCCTCTGTGTTGTGAATTTCGCCTAAACGTTCCATACTTATTTTTGCATCCTGCCACGATTGTACAAAGCCAATAATTTGAGAAACCGGAGAATTTAATTGACCGATAATGTATTGTATTGCCAGCATCATACCAAGAGTAAGCTCTCCTTTAATAACAAAATAGGCAGATAAAAAGCTAATTATCAGGTTTTTACTTTCGTTTATGAACACAGTTCCCAGATTCTGATACTGGCTTAAGGCAAGACCTTTTATACTTACCTTGAATAGACGTACCTGAATTCGTTCCCATTCCCAACGCATTTGTTTTTCGGCATTTTGCAGTTTTATTTCCTGCATTGCTTGAATTAGCTGTATTTTATTACTTTGCTCGGCAGAAGCTTCTCTAAAACGTTTGTGGTCGAGTTCGCGGCGTTTTTTCATAAAAAGATATATCCAACCAATGTAAAGAGCTGAACCAATTAAAAATACTAAAAATATTGTGAGCGAATAATAAGCCAAAACAGCTCCAAAAATTATTAGATTTACAAACGAAAACAATGTGTTGAGGCTTTGTCCGGTTAGAAAATTTTCGATACGATTATGATCTCCAATGCGTTGCAATAAATCACCTGTCATTTTTGTATCGAAAAAACCTATTGGCAGTTTCATTAGTTTAATAAGGAAATCGGAAATGAGCGAGATGTTTATTCTTGTGCTAATATGCAACATTATCCATGAACGAATAAAATCAACCGACATTCGACTTACAAACAAAACCATTTGAGCTACAAGCACAAGGGTAATAAAGGATAGATTGTTGTTAGTAATACCAAAATCGACAATACTTTGTGTTAAGAATGGAAATATTAATTGGATAAGTGAGCCAAAAATCAAGCTTAGAACCAATTGCCAAATTAGCTTTTTATGCGGTTTTAAATAATTGAGCAAAAATTTAAAACTTGTACGACTTTGCTTTTCGTCTTTGTTTTCGTAAAAAGCGGGTGTAGGTTCCAAAAGCAAAGCAATCCCTTGTTTATTGCCCTCTTTTTCGGTACTTGCCCAATGATTTATAAATTCTTGTTTACTGTAAGTAATTTTTGAAGCACCCGGGTCAGCAACATAAACGTTAGTTTTATCAATTTTATAAACAACAACAAAATGGTTTTGGTTCCAATGTGCGATAAACGGAGTAACTTTTTCTTTTTCTAGATTTTCTAGTGTAGTTTTTACTCCCATTGTTCGCATACCAATACTTTCGGCAGCATCACTTATCCCCAAAAGCGAAACGCCCTCACGAGTAATATAAGAACGCTGTCTAAGTGTTTGTGATGAGTAAGATTTGCCGTAATATTTTGCAATCATACGCAAGCAAGTAGCCCCGCAATCCATGGCGTCGAGTTGTTGGTAGTGGGGGAACTTACTCATTGTCTATTCCTTAGGTAAACAATTCAACATAAAAGAATAGATCAAAGCTTGTTTCTGTTGTATTTTGCCCAAATCCACACCATGTCCCGAATTCATTAATACTCTTAACAGTAAAACATTATTATCTGTTTTTGTTTGACGTAGCTTGGCAACAGCTTTTATATATGAAGAAGGTTCCACATTAATATCTTGCAAAGCACCAAAAAACAAAAGATTTGGATAATCTTGCGGCTTTATATTCTGATATGGGTCTATTTTTTTAAGATTATTAAATTCATCTGGATTTTCTATTGATCCAAGATAAAAATAGTCATCGGAATTTGAAAAATCAGTTAAAACGTCAAAATATGGAACGTCTAATATTATTCCGTTAAAATACTCTGGATAATAATTCGCCATATTGCCCATAATAAAACCACCATTGCTTTTACCATAAGCAAAAATCTTATCTGGGCTACTTATTTCGTTTAGAATTAAATATTCTATCCCTGTAGCAAAATCTGTTATATCGCTGACAGATTGGTTTTTAATACTGCTTTTTTGTAGGAATAACCCAGACTCTCCTCCTCCTCTCACCAAAATATAGGCAACAGCAAATCCTTGGTCTAAGATTGGAACAAGCGCTTCGTCAAAATGTGGTGCATAAACCTTTCCACCCCCACCATAAGTCATTGCATAAACTGGAGTGTTTTTCAGTTTAGTGTTTTTATGAGAAATCAATACAATAGGAATATTAAAACCATCCGATGATTTTGCATATTTAACAACATACTCGTAGTTTTTAGAATTGTAATTATTTATGCTGTCTGCCCCAAGCAAATTCAATTCTGATGTTTTTAGGTCAGACTTAAAATAATTTGCAGGACTCAAATAAGTTTCATCCTTAATGATTATACGATTTGAAAGAACACGTATGATTGATGAATAATGCAATCCTTTTGATTTAATAATATTTTCACAAGTCTTGTTTAAAGTATCATAAACGGCAATATTTTGTGAAAGGCCATCTCTTATTGTTAATACAAAAACGGAATCTAACAACCGTGCAGAAACTATTTCGAAGTTATCACTTTCAGGAATAACCTGCACCCAATGCTCTTGTTTTACGTCGTTTACATCAGCCTTATAGAGACAAAAATTAGGTGCATTATAATCTGATAAAATGTAAAAGCAATTACTATTTTTGTAATGCTCAATTTGATAATCAAACCCTTTATGCTCAGGGATTATGGTATCAATTACAATTGGATATGAATTTGTTTTAAAACAAAACAACCTTTGACTAGTTGGCGTTGTAGGTTCTATAAACACATATTCGCCTGATTTTGAATTTCTGAATAAGATTTGTTCATTATTATTACATTCAAAAATAAGTGAATTTTTTTGAGTTAGTAAATCATACAAAAAACACTTGCGGTGATAATAATCATTCTCATTTGTTTTTTCGCTAAAACAAAATGCCGTATTGCTTACCCAGGCACCAACAAATGTTTCAACTGAGTCAATTGTCCGATTTGTTGTTAAATCAATAAATGTTGTTTGTATATCGAAATAATAGTCTTCGCCATAAGGCAAGTAGGTATAATAAAAAATTGTTGTGTCTGGATTAAAACCATATTTAATTAGACCAAACTTAGGATACACTTTCAAAATTTTATCAAAATCTATCAACTTATCTTTTTTTGTAGTATCGGTCAAATTGCGCCTTGAAAAAACTCCATTAAAGCTGTTCTCAAAATCAGTAAAATATTCGTATCCGCCGTAAACAGAATTTTCAGCATTATTGTCAAGATCAAAAAAATTCTGCGCATAGGTATAACTTATTTCTTTAACAAATTGTCGTGTCATATCTGATATCTGTCCGAAATAATTATCACAAAACGCATTTTCTTTTGTTACATAGGCGTTAATAGAGTCTTCGTCTCCATATTGCATCCAAGCATAGTTGTCATAAAAAGTTTCACCCCCAATAATAAGCGAATCGGCAATAATTTTTGCTTTGGGGACTTGTAATAATGAATCAAATATAAATTTCCCTTCAAACTGTTTTACAAGAGGTTGATACAATTCTAGATCGTTTTTTATCTTCGCTTGTAATTCTGTGGGATACAATGACGTGTAAGATTCCCAAAAATCGGAATTGTATTTTATCGGATAATCGTATAAACTTACAAATGAATTATTTGTAAAACAACTGTCTTTATCAAATGTAGAAACATGATCAACCTTTATTGACTTAACCATAAATTCTCTTTCTGTTCTTAAGTTCATCATTTCACCAGATAAAGGAAAATATGAAAAATAGGCAGAATGTTTAACAGATGCATAATGCCAAGTGCCATTATGCATCATATAGTTTACGGAGGTTATTGTACTATCTGTAACTAGTTTTTCTTTCTTTGCTTTTCTGTCTTTTTCATGATTGTTAAATTTCGCTATTACTTGCTCGTCATTGTGTCTAATCGTGCATTGATACTTTATGATAGCATATGAGGCACGATCAATATAAAAAATCCAATCCGATATTTTCTTTTTTAGTAAAATTACATAAATAGGTTTTCCATCATATTCTGAATATGAAAGATTAATGCTTTGAAAAGACTTTTTTATACCACGATACGCTTTTTTAAAATTATCTTCTTGAGGGAAAAAATAATTGTATTTATAATTAAGCAAATCTAGTGCCAATAATGCTAACGGTCCTCCTGAAATGTAAAAGTTTGCGTTATTTAATGAATTGTCGTAATTCGTTCTTGCTTCACAAACAACTACTTGATTTGAAGGGGGACGTGTAAAAGGAAATTCTATTAATGGATTCCCTTTATCTAAATTGGAATATTCGGGACCTGTACTAATTTGTTTTGCAGATTCTTTCCAGATATATGGGAAACGAAACGGTTCTAAATAAAATAAGCAAGCCGCTTCTGTCAATTGTTTTGCTTGGTCATTTTCAAAAAGAAGTTCTCTATAAAACGCGTCAATATTAATTGGCTTATCCCAATAATTTCTGTCCATGTTTTCGATTGCCCTTACAATTACATCTATAGGATCTGGTGGTATTATTTTTACTTCTGGAAGCTCAGTTGCAACAGGTGTTAATTCAACAATCAAATTAGACCGATTTAAATTACGAATATCTTCGTTAAAAGTCCTATATCCAACAAAAGAAATGCTTAACTTATTATCTAAATATTCATTAGGTAAAATTAATTTAAATTTGCCTTCATCGTTTGTAACACATCCAATACTTGTTTCAACAACACGAATATTTGCAAAAGGGAGACATTCTTTAGAAACCTCATCAACAACACAGCCTTGAATCACAATATTTTGGGAAAATCCAAAGGACACACAGAAAAATAATAAAAAGATAAGGCTAAATACTCTAAATTTTAACATTGCAAAGATTAAATTTTTCTAAAGAAAGTTCATAATCACTAATTGATGGACATAAATCACATAAGAAACAATTTTTACAAGGTGATATTTTACTACGAGAGAAAAACCAATTTCTTGCAGTAAAATGAGCATCATACAATAGGTCATCAAATTGCATCTCGATAATATTTCCTATCTTCTCACTCATACCAATATAAATATCACCATTCAAAAACAAATTAAATCTACCAAAAAAATGATTATTCATAATTCTACTAGCAGTAATATCTCTTAAAAATAGGTTTCTTTCCACAATATCACTCATATCTGTGTACAAATGTTCCGATATAAATTTCATATTATTATCATTACAATATGGTATAATATTATATTTGGAAGTTTTATCAACACATCTTGACACTATATCTAAATCCATTTCATTTTGCACAATAAAATTGAATACTGTCTCATTTGTTTTTATGCTATTAGCAATTTCATTGCCATGCAAACTACATAAATATATAATATTAATCTTTACTTTTGGATTTAATAATCTTATTTCATCAATATAACGATGATTTTTACAAAAATCTGCAAACAAAGTATATAATTCAATAACAATATTACTATTTCTAAAATAGTTAATAATGTATAAATAATCGTTAGTAGAATCAATTTCCCCAATAATTAGATTCAACTTTCTCAGGTTACTTTTTAGTATAGTTTCAAAAAACATCATTAACTCAGGACTTTGAGGCAATGATCGAATTTCTGAATAGTATTGAGGGAAAACAATCTGCTCATTACTACGAAACTGATTATATTTTGAATCTGAACAGCTATTAACATAAATGCTTAATTGGAAAAAATTCGCACGACGCAAATTGCAAGAACTATTCAGATAGCTATCAAAAACTATTTCCGGGTGTCTGCTTGTATGTGCTATTTTTGAGTACTGTTTGCAGTTAGAAATATCTATGCACATATCATAGAATTTCAATTCATTTATTAATTTCAACAAATCTGACGATTTAGAAATCTCTGAGTATTCATAAATAATTAAATGATTTTTTAAATCTATATTTTTTTTTAGGTAATCCACTATTTTCATATCCGTACCAAACACTTTTAAGTGATTCAAAGTATTGTAAAAGACATAGCCATTATGCTCTACTTTGTAATACACATACGAATTAATTGATAAAATCATTATATTTTTCTTCATTATTAACTAATTCTTGTTATTAATGTGATTTATATTTTCAATTTCGACTAATAAGTCAGTAACATAAATCTTAAATTGCTCATAATCCATGTGATTTCTACATTTTTTATCACTATTTATTATCATATAAACACATTCTTGACAATTTTCTAGCAAATAGCAGGAATAGCATTGTTTTTTGATTAATAACAATCTATCATTAAATTCATTTGCAACTTGTAAGAAATCAACATCAACATCATTATTAGTAACATTACCATAAACAAATTCATTCCCAATTGATTCGCAGGGCATTAGCTTCCCATTTACAGTAAGAAAAATAGATTTCTGAAATGGCAAACATGTTCCAGTAGTTGGAAGTTTGTTCGGTTTAACTAAAATATCAGAAAAATTATTTATACAATGCCCTGTATTCATGCCAATTAATGAATGAAAAGAAACAATTTCAGGAGTAGTATTAAGTATCTCAACACTTAATTTCGTATTGGGACAGTTGTAATATTTGTGATAACTATCAGCTACATTTTTGAAAAGATTCTTAAAACTTTTTACTTTTGAAGGCAAAATGCCATTAGTAGATAATTCGCTAACAACCGGTATTTTATTAAATTTTGTTAAAAAAAACTTTTCTATCTCAATAATCGAGTTTCTATTGTGCAATACACTAATAAAATTAATTTTTCTTTCATAAAAATGTGGATGATTTTCCTGAAAGAACTTCACGTTATTAATTATATCTTGAAAGGATTCTCTATCATTTTTATATACTCTATACGAATTATTAAATTGATCACCATCGAGGCTCACTGATATTTTAATATCATTGTTCACAATAAACTCGGAATACTTTTGTAGTAATGTGCCATTGGTTGTCATAGAATAAGTAAACTCAACTTGTGGATACGTAGCTTCACAATAATTAACTATTTCTCTAATTAATTCAATGTTTAACAAGGGCTCGCCTCCATAAAAGCTAAAATTAAAAGGCCCATTTTTCTTTTGTGGGTACAAGTCTTTTTTAAATCTAAATATATAATCAATAATATTCTTAGCATAATTAAAACTCAAATCTGCACCAACACGTTTATCATATTTACAATAGAAATCACCATAACCACAATACTTGCAATTTAAATTACACCTCTGTGTAACTTCAAATGTAATTTCGCTAATATCCGCCATTAATCGCTTAACATCGTGTTCAGTAACACAACTGTTAGCATTAAAGCGAGAACTACACTCTTTTATGTTATTTGATATTATGCCACTTTTTTCATAGCGCTCAACCACAGCAAGATTATCTAATATTATTTTTCGAGGAATATTAATGAACCTATAGTCATTCAAAATATCATCAATACACAAATTATTGTATTGATTAAAATAATTAATTATTAAATAAACTGTTTCGTTTATAGTATTTAAAAGGCAAGTCTCACCTTGATGTAGTAAATAATAATTACAATCTGTTTTAATAGCGAAATAATTTTTCATAAATCAAATACTAATAAAATACTCCTAAATTGGTTTAACTAAAAGTTAAAACCGTCTATTAAATAATAATCATTTTGCCTGCATAAATTAATGCATCAAAAAAAGAATAAAACTGATTCAAAAAAGACGGTTTTAACTTTATTAGTAGACCTAAAGTTTCTTACAAATCGAATTGCTTACTTGAGAATGCTTTTGATTTTTCGTTAAATCAGGGTCAAGGATACAGCCACAAGCTGTGCAAATACAAAGCTTAGGGAGAACTGGGCCACCACCTTCTTCTCCACCAATAATACTTTTCAACTGTTCGTCTTGTAGTTTCACTAAATTGAACTTCTTCATAATAAAATAATTTTTAATTAAACATAATATAAATAATTCACACTGTTAAAAATACACATTGTACAAATACAAAAATGCGCAGAAAGTGTTTGTTTTGCAAATTTCATAGTTTATTTAACGAATCTTGCAGTTTGAAGCATGAAATGCAAATTTTGTGTTTTTAAAATGTGATAATTTACATCTATTTTCATTAGTTTTTATAAACAAATTCAGTTCTCAATATTAAATATGTTCTTTAATTTAGATAAATTCATTGTAATTGGCTTTAAAACTTCATTGTTGCTTAATTTTAATTCAGGGCAAGAACAGTCTTTTAATTCTACACATTTTTTTGTGTTTACTATGCAACTTCGATTAATTTGTAATAATTCAGTATTTTGTAATTCTTCTGCTAATTTTTTTAAAGTTTTTCCAGATACTGTTATTGTATGTTTATCATTTCCATCAAAAAAAATATTAAGATATGCTCCATCAGCTTTAATAAACAATATCTCATCTAAGTAGAATTTTCTAAATGTATTTCTACCAACCTTTAATGCAATGAATTTTCTTTTTTCCATAATTCTCAAAATTTAAAGTTTAATATTACGTATCCTTATTCATATAAAATGTTATACTCTGTAGTCTTTTTTCGCTTGCAGCTAACGGTTTGCGTGTATGTGCAGTAGCGGATTAGATGCACTTACCTGTCCGTTTAGCACAAAGTTTCTTAAACGCACAGACCTTCGATTTACCACTACACCCGCTATTGTCACATACACGCTGTTAGTGGCTGGGCTTTGGTCTGCGTTAATATTTATAGTCATTAATTCCAAGAGTCAAGGTCTGTAAAATTAATTATTCTTTCATTTCTCGTTATGACAGGGTACCTGGAAATAACAAAGTGTTCAATGTCACTAATTCCAGTCTTTGAGATAATTAGATTTTCTCTTTTTTCTTCTTTGATAATTGCATTTTCGTAATATCTGCAAAGTCGCTTATTAAATCTACCGATGATTTTATAGTCGTGGTTAACTCTTGATATGTCAATGTAATTGTTTTTACATTGAAAGTTAAAAACTTTGTTGTCTTTGATTGTAATTAGGTCGAATTCTTTGTGGTTTATTCTTGTTATACCGGTTGGTTTATAACCTTTATTATCAAGTATTTTAGAAACTTTGTCTTCAAAGATAAATCCTGAATGAATTTGAAAAGTCCTATTTTTTAAAAGGGATTGAGATAGTGTTCTGTATACAAAACGCGTTAGCAAAACCACTGTAGTATAAAACTGTCTCTCAACTTTTTGAAAGGGTGCGTAATTGTTTAGATTCTCGAAATACTCGTTTGAAGTAAAATGAAGTTTTAAGGATGGATACTTAGATGAAATGCTGGTAAAATTTTCCTCGTCAATTACTATATGAAAGTCGTCTTTAAGAAAAATTGCTATTTCACACATCAGTAAAGTAAGCTCTTTATACTCTATATTATTATGAATTTGATATTTATCAAATGCTCCCTCAAACAACGCCATAGCGTTCGCAACTTCGCTAAATGAAAAAAGTTTGCTATTTGCTTTAGGTAACATTTTTTTTGGCACTACAATTTCAGGTCGCAGTTCCATTTGGTCCAGTAATGAAAGTCTTTCTGGTTCCATAAAGAAACCTTCCAAATGGTCGTATTCAAAGTTTCGTTTTGCGATTGTCCCATCTGAATCCATTTCAAAATCTTGCAAACAATTATTGAATAGTAAGTTATAGTATGCCGTTGTGATGTTAACCAAACAACTATCCATAGGGTATTGCAAAAAGTTCAGAGTGTCTATATAGTCAATTACTTTTTTGCCCTGTGCTATCTTTGGAATAAGTCCTAGTGTGGTAACATAATATGCCCGTCTAGATTGGAGATATGCAATTGCATTTATTGTATTATTTAATCGTAAATTATTTCCTTGGTGATTAAAAATACCTTGCGATTCGTATGATGAATCAATAGCCATACACATCATAGCCAATTGTTGAAATCGAATCGCAACTTTTTTATCAAACCGTTTCTCCAAAATATCAAGAACTATTTTGAGGTTGGGTAAATTATTTGGGTTAAGGAAGTTGAAATCTAAATTTAAAAACAAACTTATTTCGGAGGCATCATCAAGTTCCATTGGGATGTTAATCATTTCGTCAATGGAACGGACAATAGAACGCCAATGGCTGTAAAGGTGGAGTGGATGATATTCTGAGAGCGTTGAATAAAAAGTATCAATATGATATTTGATTGATTTTTCGAAAATGACATCAATATCGTTTTTATTTATTTTTCCAATTGGCAACTTCATTTTATCAGTTTATCAAAGTCAGTAATTAGAGCCCTAAAAATCTTTTCTCCATCCTCTCCAAGGTCTTTATTTGAGAGCCCTAAATCGGTTCGCATTGCCTTCATAATTTTACTTAATTTTCTAAAATGTATGTTATGGTCAAGAGTATTCGTTTCTCCATTTGCAGAATACAGATATTGAAAATAGTCTGAAAAATAATTAATTACTTCTGGTGATGCATACAAAACATATTTCTTATAGAATTCAAATAATTTTGACAACAATTGATTGTCAGGTTGTTTTTTTCCTGTTTTAGACCCGCTAAAAATATCAATTATTAGATTTACAAAATGTTGATATAATTCTCTTCGTTCTTTTGTCACCTCTGTCAAAAGTTCTCGTTTCTTATCTATGTAGTGCTTTATAAAATATCCAACTGCACCACCAATAATTGGTAGAGTAATTGTCAGGATTGTTATTACTAAACTTGTGTTATTCATTAGAGTATAAATTAATTTTCAAAATGGTGGGGAGAGGGGGACTCGAACCCCCTTGCTCTCTGTCCCGAATTCAGATTAGTCAACCGTTGGTTTCAATGTCTTATAGTATGGAGTTTGGCACCATTCTCCCCACGAGAGCAACCCCAATCACTACACTTTTGATTTTGTCAACCATAGTCGTAAAGTTTTGAATTAACATCATTGTTACCAATGAGGAGAATGTCACCACTCCAACTAAGGACATTGCAAATTCAACAGTCAATGTCACCTTTAAACTCAGGCTCTTTTGTCCCATTGTTGGGACGATATTTTCAATGAACGATTGTCTCTTTAGCCTTGCCACTAACGGTTGCGTGTATGAAACGTTTGGCATTACGAAGCGATTTCCTATCAAGTTACAACTACTTTTGATACGAGTTGAAACGCTTGATAAACCACTGACTGCCAAATGTTTTATACACGTTGTTAG
>JAQVOR010000227.1 GCA_028702535.1 Bacteroidales bacterium | reverse complement strand
TACTGTTCCATTAGCAATAAAAGTAGTCCCATCAAATAAAGCTATAGATTGAATTGCATCTGACCAAGTACCTACCTGATTGCCAGTTGATTGACTGAAAATTAGGCCAGTTACTATTGTAGGTAAATTATCAGTGTCAGTTAAATCTGCACCACCATCTCTTATTTTAAATTCCCAGACTTTGATACCGTCCAAACTTGATGAGATTGCAGCATCATTAATTATTGATGAAATTGTGGCAGCCTCTGAAGATGAAATTGCAACTATATCAGATTCAGAGCTAGAAATTCCGTTCCCATTAAAATTGATAATATAAGGATTTTCAGAATCGGTATTATCGTTATGAGGAATACTTATACTACCTATTGATGCCCCAAGAGTGGTAGGAGAAAATCTAATAATAAATGTAGTGCTTGATGTTGCATTTACTGGTGTAGTATAATTTGTCTGTAAAGAATAATCAGTTCCTGTAACAGTTGCAGCTCCCAAATTTAATGGTTCAAGACCTAAATTCTCAATAGTAAATGTTATATCTTTATTAGAATTGATTTCGGTATTACCAAAATTGAATGTTGAATTGTGTAAATAATTGTTTGTACTTTGCTTGATATTTATTTCAGCTTTTTTAAATGGATGTCCAGCAGTATAATGGTTTGAATTAGCGGTAAGTGATATCGCACCAGTTGTAGTAGTTAGTCCTGATAAAATTAGCGTGTTTGAACTTGCAACAATATTTGCCCCAACTGTCCATCCTGAACTAGTTGCATATCTTCCAGCTTTGCTATTACTATCTGTACCATTGATATCCGCAGCAAGAAAATTGCCAGTAAAGTCATAAGTTGCAGCTGTAATGCCAGCACCGTTTAAATTCCAATATCTGCTAATATAATCTGTATCGGCTTCGTTGTTTTCTTCTTTGGAATCTTGTACATTTAATAATATATATGCCGAAGAAAAATTCCCAGCCGTAAAGTTGATTGCTGCAGGAGAATATTGTGTACCATCAGCTGAGCTTGTTGCATCACCAATTGGTAAGGTATATAATCCCGTTCCTGAGACATTCTTGCGGATTGTCCCTCCGACTGTTTTGTCTGCAATAATATAAGAATTGGCACTTCCTCCTGTAATACTTGCAGTTGCATCGATGGTTAGATTATTTGTATTAACATCTAAAATACCTTTGGTAAGAACTAAGTCGTTTTTGATTGTTAGATTAGTACCTAAAACACAGGCAGTTGAGGCATCAGTTCTATTAACAGTTAATGTCGCAAGATTTTGCCAACTAGGATAAAAATTTAAGGTTCCAATGTTTCCGGTTCCAAGTAATATTAGATTTGAAGTATTACTACCTTTAATAGCACCATTGCCAGATATTGCATTTGCCACTCCATTTGTTCCAATTGTAAGTGTCTGATTGTTAATATCTAAAACATCTGAGGCTGAGTTGAATACAATTACATTACCAGCTAATGGGGCAGTTATATTTATATTATTCAATAGCTTAATTGTTGTATTTCCTGATATTGGAGCAAAAATGACATAAGGCAGACTTAATGGAATATCAGAACTTATAGTTTGCTCTCCATCTTTTATGAAAAAGATAGCACGGTTATTTGACGTGAAAGTCGCTGAACTTCCAAAGCTTATATTTCCCCCGACTTTTATGTCTGCTCCACTATTACCAGATAATGAAAGGCCTCCTTCGATTACCATGTTACCAAAAACTGTAATTGGAACATTCATATCATCAGAACCATAATTAGCATAAAAACCACAGCCAGAATCTACTGTTAGATTACCTCCAATTATCCATGATGTATTAGTTCCAGAATTTGCTCCAGGGTTTAAATTTGTATTGCCTGAAATTTGAACATTGTATGGATATCCAGGTGTCCCTAATGTTGTTGAGCTAAATTCTATATTTCTACCGTAAGTCTCCCCAGTATTGTATTTTAATGTCGAAGACGTACCATAAGTTGCAGCATTGCTAAAATATCCTCCAGCATTAATTTGACAAATTCCGTTAATTGTAAGAACAGAACTATTACTCAAACTTACACCAGCAGCAGTTTGAAATGTTCCACTCACTGTTCTGCTGGCTATGCCAGAATTACCTAAGTTTATTCCACCTTGTAATATGTTGATATTAGCAGGCCCATTGCTTGTTGGCCAATACTTATGGTCATTGTCGATGTTATAAGCACTTGAGGTGTTGAATATTAGCGTTCCATTACTACCATAAGTAAATTCGTTTCCGTCTGCATAGCTTCCAGTATTTAATTGGAAAGCACCATTAACCGTAATGCTTCCGTTATTTGTGTAAGTTACATTAGTGGTAAGGATTGCACCTGCTTCGACAATAGTACTTGTACCTGCATTACGTGTCCTGTAAGTTGCGTTGTCCATTGTAACAATATGACCAGATTTTATAAGAGCATCGTCAGCAGACGTTGGAACAACTCCACCAACCCATGTTGTGGTTGATGACCAATTTCCAGTTTGGGCAGATGGGATTCCTGGAGGTGTTGCAGAGTAACATGTCCAAGAAATATCATCAATAATAACTTGATTACTAGTAATGTTTCTAATTTCAACAATTACATCTCCTTCTATGTTTATATTATTTACTGTAAATGTCTGCACAGTTGTATTATCCCAAGCAATTGAAGTGCCTTTAGAAGTGCCATTCACATCTAATTCGACTTGTCTATTTCCTGCTCCAGTAAATGCTTTTCGTAAACTACAAGTAAAGCTTCCTATACCTCCTGTAACAGTAGAAGATGTAACTTTACTATTGTCGGAACTCCTTCTAAGCATTATCCCTTTTTCTGTAATTCCATAAGTAGCTTCATCTCTTGATGCAACGTAAGTCCATGTAACAGAGTTGTCTCCAA
>JAQVOR010000102.1:2498-11760 GCA_028702535.1 Bacteroidales bacterium | reverse complement strand
ATAAAAATATTTGTTTCATACTTATATGCTTTTTACAATCAATCGTCTTTACTCCTCTTTTTCAGCTTTGAGAACAAGAGAGCCTGATGTACCTCCAATTATATCAGCACTACTTAACCAAAGTTCCTTATTTGTTAACCTTAGTATTTCAAAGCTCATATTATCACCCATAAATGTGATGTTAATATTATCTTTCTTATCATCGAATACCCAGGTTATAGACTCTACGTGATCGTATGAAATCAGTCCCATTGAAATTAGAACAACAAAACTTCCAGTACCATCCTTTTCAAATTTCATTTTAAGTCCCTTGACGGTAACTCCAGATAAATCAAAGCCTGAGGTTGAATCCACAACCATTCCCCCAAACATACTAAGTATTTCATTTATATCAATAACTTGTCCGTTAATCTGTGTCTCTTTTAACTCCCAAGTACCAGTTATCCGCTTAGTAGCAGTAAGCAAGGTAAACGAAGGGCCTTCTTCATACTTTTTACAAGAGTTAAATCCAATACCTAGTAATATAAGCACTGTTGCAACTAATACAATTCTTTTTGACATAAAGATAGTTTTCATAATTATTAAATTTTTAAGTAATTTTTTAAAAGTTAAAGTTACAATAATTTTGTTAAAATAGATAAAATTTATATAAATTTGTTAAAAAATTTTTATTCACTATGAAAATATCCTATTCTAAATGTTTTTTTTTCATATTTATTATAAGCATTATTAGTCAAAGTACTATTGCTCAAAATATTACAACTTATTTGCAAGGCAATATTGAAACAGGTAACGAACCCTTAGAAATTATTTTTATTATTGATAGTTTATCCAAAGACAAAAACACATCAATGTATGTCCCTAAGCAGTTTATATATGATATAAAAGCTCAAACTACATTTATACAAGACAGTATAGTTATTGAAATTAAAAACTTAAGAGCCGAATATACAGGCGTTTGGAATGATACTGTCCAAACCTATATTGGCACATGGAAACAAGGTCAACAAAGCATCCCTACAAATTTTAATAAAATTGAGAAAACTGAATTATCATTTTTGGAAAGACCACAAACTCCTCAAGCACCCTTTGCATATATCGAAAAAAACATTTGTATTGAAAATAAAAAAGGGAATTCTACTTTATGCGGAACTTTAACTCTTCCCGATGAAAAAAATCAACATCGCTTAGTAATTTTAATTACAGGCTCTGGTGCTCAGGATAGAAACGAAGAAATCGCTGGTCACAAACCATTTATAGTTATTGCAGACTATCTTACAACTCATAATATTGCAGTATTTAGATATGACGATCGTGGGTACGGAGAATCCAAGGGAAATTTTAGTAAATCAACTTCTTATGACTTTATGACGGATGCCTATAGTATTATCAAGTATTTTAAAGATTATCCAAATATTGATGCGAATAATATTGGTGTGATTGGCCACAGTGAGGGCGGTATGATAGCTATGATGTTAGCGGCTAAATATCCAAAGGACATAGCATATATTATTTCGCTTGCAGGTCCGGCAATAGATATTAAAAGTCTGATGCTAAAACAGTCCGAAGATATTAATCGTGCAGCCGGAATAAAAGAAGCCGACATTACGTGGATGAAAGAGTTAAACAGCAAATCCTTTGATATAGCACTAAAGTCAAAGAATATCACAAGTCTTAGAAAACAAATTGAAGATTTATTCGAATCATATTCTACAAATCTTACTCAAGAACAAAAAGACGAGTACATGCTAAACCAACAAGGAGTTAACCGTGTAGTTATGCAATTATCTTCAGACTGGATGAAATACTTTCTTGCTTTTGAACCTGCAAAATATTTGCACAAAATAAAATGTCCGGTATTAGCACTAAATGGAACAAAAGATATTCAGGTTGACTGTAACGAAAATATTGACGGATTTAAAAGCAATATCAATCCAAAAAAGTGCAAAGTTTTGGAAACTCATAAAATGGAAGGCTTAAACCACCTATTTCAAACTGCTGAAAACGGCACAGTAGAAGAATACTATTACATCTCCGAAACATTTTCGGTTGAGGTTCTAAAAATAATAGTCGATTTTATTGATAGACAGCAACAATAATTATAATGTTTGTCAATCTTAAATTAAAATATTTTGTAATTATTTAAATTATTGCCAACAAAAATCAAACAATAATAAATATTTTCATGTAATAAAATACTAAAAATTATAATCCTAACGTTATTATTTTAATTAATAACAAAATTCAGAGCCTATGCCAGAATGTTACCATTATTTTTACATTTTAAACTCACATCCAAAAGCAATATCAGAAGAAATTCTTTTTGATTTTAATGAACTCAAAGAATTAGATGATTTGTTAGCTGAGTTGCCTGAATACGAGCCGTCGGATTCGGTTTTGGAAAATATTTTCAAGCTAATCTAATATTACAGATTGCTTATTTGTGTAATCAGAGACTGTGAAAACAGTCTCTTTTTTAATCCTATTTGCCAGAGATATAGTAACTTAAGGAGTTGTGGGTTTCGGGTTGTGCATAAAAAAAAACTCCGCCCCAATATTTATCAAGGCGGAATTTTATTATCAGAAATATTATATTATTTCATTAGTTCTACAAAATATTTATAGAATAATGGTATAGTTCTAATTCCGTTTAGGAAGTTTTCTACTGGGTAATTTTCGTTTGGTGAGTGAATCGCATCAGATTCGAGACCAAATCCCATCAGTACAGATTTAATTCCTAAAACCTCTTCAAAAGTAGAAATAATAGGAATACTACCACCACTACGAACTGGGACGGGTCTCTTACCAAATACATCATGATATGCTTTTTCGGCAGCTTTATAAGCTGGCAAATCAATTGGGCAAGCGTATCCCTGTCCACCATGTAAAGGAGTAACTTCTACCTTAACATAATCAGGAGCAATAGCTTCGAAATATTCTTTAAACATTTTAGAAATCTTGACATTATCTTGGTTTGGCACCAAGCGGGTAGATATTTTTGCTTGTGCAATTGACGGAAGGACTGTTTTTGCACCTTCGCCTATATATCCGCCCCAAATACCACAAACATCAAAACTTGGTCTAATGCCAGTTCTTTCGTTAGTAGAATATCCCGTTTCGCCTTTAAGAGTTTTTACATCAATTGCTTTTTTGTATTCTTCAAGGTCAAAAGGAGCTTCAGCGAGCATTTTTCTTTCTGCGTCAGGAACTTCGACAACATCATCATAAAAACCTGGCATTACCACTTTACCATCTTCGTTCTGCATATCGGCAATCATTTTACAAAGGACATTAATTGGATTAGCAACCGCACCACCAAATAATCCGCTATGTAAATCTCTGTTTGGTCCTGTTACTTTTACCTCCCAGTAAGAAAGTCCTCTTAATCCAGTTGTAATACTTGGAATATCACGAGCAATCATACCTGTATCAGAGACTAAAATAATATCAGCTTTAAGCATTTCTTTATTATCGGCACACCATTTACCAAGACTTGGAGAGCCAATTTCCTCTTCACCTTCAATCATAAACTTAACATTACAAGGTAAAGTATTGGTTTTCATCATTAGTTCAAATGCTTTTGCGTGCATAAAACCTTGTCCTTTATCATCATCAGCACCACGAGCCCAAATTTTGCCATCTTTAATAACTGGTTCAAAAGGAGGATTATCCCATAATTCTAGCGGATCCACAGGCATAACATCATAGTGAGCGTAAACAATAACCGTTGGTAAATTAGGATCGATTATTTTTTCGCCATAAACTACAGGATTTCCCTCGGTTGGCATAACTTCGGCTTTATCGGCTCCAGCTTTTAATATAGATTCTTTCCAATATTCTGCACATTTAATCATATCTGGTTTATGATCCTGAATAGAGCTAATCGAAGGTATTCTGATTAAACCGAATAATTCGTCAAGAAATCTCTCTTTGTTTTCTTCAATGTACTTGTTAATGTGATTCATTTTATTTTAATTTTAAATTAATATTTAGTTACAAAAGCGTTGGAAAAATACAGATGTATTCTTGCTCCGACGACCTGATATCTTTTATTAAAACTCCCATATATAGACGTTCCTATACCGAGATCGTAGAAGTATTTAAACGTGCATTGCACCTCGGTATAAGCTCCGAGTTGGTAATTAATTTTACTCAGAGAATTTGACTCTGGCAACCACGTAATTGCAAATGATGGACCAATAAAAAACCCGAAATTATACCACCTATCTTCAAACCTAAGTCCAGCTCCACCATATATATCGTTTAGTTGCTCCATTGGTCGAGCTAAAAAAAGTTTTTGTTCGGGACTAGCAGAGTGCCAACCTGCATTAAAATACATTGCCTTATAACGCCAATGAAATGCCAACTGTAAATTATAATTTAGTGCTTCTTTATTCAAATGATAACTCGGCCCATACCCAAACATAAACCAATTACTACCCTTTCTATAAACATTTTTTCCGTATTTAATTTGCGGAAACATTTTATCATATTTAGATAAAGGGGCTGTCGCTCTCACAGGTTGCGCTCCATCTTGTGCAGCAAGGTTAAAACAAAGCGTCATTAAACCAATGAAAAGTATTAAAATATGTCTTTTTTTCATTTGCACTAAAAATAGATTAACAAATATACAATACTTAACGCAAGTAATGAAATAAAATTATAAAATAGAAGTAAGAGCATTCAAATATTCTTTACAGACAACAAATAAACAGTAAATTATTATTCCTTTTAAAATAATATACAATTTTAATTATATTTGCAAATATCAGTTTAATAAACAAGTATAATAATATGTCAGTTACAACAAAAAAATCATCAGTAAAAAAGAAGTCTGGTTCTACGACACAAGCAAAGACTTTTATATTAGATACTAATGTTTTATTACATGATTTTAAGTGTATTTTTAAATTTGAAGAAAATGACATTATCCTTCCTATTGTTGTACTCGAAGAGCTTGATAAGTTTAAAAAAGGTAATGATTTGATAAACTTTCATGCCCGTGAATTTACCAGAAACATCGATAAGTTAGCAGGAGAAGATTTTTTTAAGAAAGGAGTCAGCTTAGGCGAAGGTCTTGGACGATTATTTATTGAGACCAGCAAGCCTTTTTCGGAGAATTTAACAAATAATTTTCCTGAAAAACGTCCAGACCACATTATTCTCTCAATAGCTGAATATTATGCAACTAATTTTCCAGAGCGACATCCTGTTCTTGTAACAAAAGACATTAACCTTAGGGTAAAAGCCAAAGCTTTAGGAATTAGTGCAGAGGATTATAAAAATGATCAAGTAGAAAACATTGACAAACTAAATCAAGAGGTTTTAACAGTTAACTATCTTGAAAAAGACATCATAAGCAAGCTTTACGCAAATAGCGAAGGAATACCATTGGAAGAGATACAAAATTATATGGCACCGTATGCACATCAGTATTTTATTCTAAAAAATGGTGGTTCAAATGCTCTTGCACATTTTAATCCTATAACCAAAAACATTGAGCGTGTAGTAAAAACAAATGTGTATGGTATAAATCCTCGTAATGCGGAACAAACTTTTGCAATAGATGCGTTATTGCGTCCCGAAGTTTCACTTGTGTCTTTAACAGGCAAAGCTGGGACAGGCAAAACATTACTCGCTTTAGCAGCGGCATTGCACCAAAGACGAGATTTCCAACAAATATTTCTTGCCCGACCAATTGTTGCTCTATCTAACAAAGAACTAGGATTTTTGCCTGGCGATGCTAATGAGAAAATTAGACCATATATGCAACCTCTTTTTGATAACTTATTAGTAATCAAGCATCAATTTAAACCACAAAGTCCCGATTTTACAAAAATTGATGAATTATTAAAATCCGATAAGCTTTTGATTGAACCCTTGGCATATATTAGAGGTCGTAGCCTATCAAAAGTTTTTTTCATAATTGATGAAGCTCAAAATCTTACACCACACGAAATTAAAACTATTATTACACGTGCAGGCGAAGGAACCAAATTAGTATTCACTGGAGATATTGGTCAAATCGACTCTCCATATTTAGATGCACACTCAAATGGTCTCACATATCTAACAACAAAAATGAAAGGGCAAGATGTTTTTGCTCATATAAATCTTGTTAAAGGAGAAAGAAGCTATCTCGCAGAATTAGCAAGTGATTTATTATGATAAAAAAGAACGAAACCAGTATCGCAGTCGTTATTCTGAATTGGAATGGAGAGCATTTTCTAGAAAAATTCTTACCAACTTTAATTGAAAACACCGATAAAATTGCTGAAATATGGATTATTGATAATAATTCGACAGATAATTCTTTAAAGTATCTATCCTCAAACTTTAAAACAATAAAAACGATAAAACTTGACAAAAATTATGGTTTTGCTGGAGGATACAATAGAGGACTGGCACAAATAAATTCAAAATATTATTTACTATTAAATTCTGACATCGAAGTTCCTCAAAACTGGCTACAACCACTTTATGAACTCATGGAAAACAACTCCGATATTGCAGTTTGTGGTCCAAAACTACTTAGTTACGAACAAAAATCACAGTTTGAATATGCAGGAGCGGCTGGTGGTTATATTGATCGCTTTGGCTACCCTTTTTGCAAAGGACGGATATTTGAAACCTGCGAACAAGACAATTCTCAATATAACGAAATATCCGATTGTTTCTGGATAAGTGGAGCAGCTCTAATGATTAGATCCGAAATTTTCAAACAAGCAGGAGGCTTTGACGATGATTTTTTTGCACATCAAGAAGAAATTGATTTATGCTGGAGAGTGCAAAACTTAGGATACAGAATAGTTTGTCAGCCAAATTCTTATGTTTATCATGTTGGTGGAGGCACATTACCAAAATCAAATCCATTTAAGACCTACTTAAATTTCCGTAACAATCTATATCTAATAGAAAAAAACATGCCTAAATACAATAGGCAAAAAGTACTAATAACTAGATTTGCTCTCGACCATATTGCTGCATACAGGATGCTACTACAAGGAAACTTTAAAGAGTATTTTGCAGTCGTGAAAGCGTATTTACATTTTTGGTTTAATTGTAGAAAGATGTCAAAAAAACGAAACCTACTTAAACCAAAAGCACCTAAACACCTCACAGGCTTTTACAGTAAGAGCATAGTTTTTGATTATTATTTAAAAAAGAAAAAGAAATTTGATGATTTAAATTGGTAAACAAAAGTACACTGAACATATTTCTCGCCCTTCCTTGAAAATCATATTGTCCTTTTTGTTTGTTTACTTACTAAGGTTTACATTATCGCCAATTTACAAGCAAAAACAGATTTTGATTTTTTTGTCGCCAATGTAAAGTTAAAATTATGCAACAAATTTTAAATGATACTAAAACATTTTATCCGACAACAAATTTAAGACTAAGCTTTAAATATGTGAATTACTAATTTGCGAATAAATCAGAGGATTTAAATTTCAAGACTTAATTACTCCAGCAGTATCTCCGGATTACAATTTTCCCAAATAGGTGTTCTTATGATCCCCAAAAGCATCTACACCTTTTGCGTGAATTGAGTACGTTGCTTGTTCTCCAAGTACTTTTGAGAAAACAATATTTGACTCTTTTCCATCCGCATCAATCATAATGACTTGTGCAAGATTGTCGTCATACTCCTCTGCATTAAGGTTTTCGTAACATATCGGACAAATAAAATTGACATGGTCGCCTGAAGCAAAATCTACTCTTTCGTTCTTACGGAAACTGTAATTACCAATTTCTGCATCTAACAACACCAGAGCAGATTCTCCTTTATTGTTTTTTGTTAAAAAAACAATCTCATTGTCTATACTTAGAAAACCACCACATTTTGGACAAATATAATTTTTCATAATAGCTAATTTTAATAATATCAATTTTAACAAAATTAGGCAAAATTTCTTACACTTCAGAAAAAGAAAGCACAAATTCGCTAACTATCATATTTTTGCATTTAAAATGATTGGTTCATAGGCTCAAACTCAAATTAATGTTTGTCGATATTAGCGAAAGTGCGGAGTAAACAATACCTATAATCAATTTCTCATGAATAAATTAAGTCAGCAGTAAAAAATCAGCAAATAATAATTACTTTTATTAAAAAACTTTGTATATTTGACAAAAAATAAGAAAAGCATAAAATTTTTATATTTAATCATTAAAACACATAACCATGAAAAAATCAATTATTTATCTATTAGTATCACTTTTTCTAACATTATTTTTAGTCGTTTCATGTACAATTGAAAAGAGACATTATATGCCCGGATACCACGTAAATCGTGTTGGGCAAAAATCAAACGATAAAAACATAAAGCAAGAAAAGACTACGACTTTTAAAAGTAATACCAATACAATCGACAGTTTTAAAGAAGATATTAACGAACCACTATTATTAGCATCTAACAAAGAATCGTCCATAATAATTGATAAGCCCGATAATAAAACTGCTACTTTATTTAATAAAACCAAAGAAAACCCAAGACAACAAGATAATGAATGTGACGTAATTATCTTAAGGAATGGCAATGAAATCTCTGCTTTAATATCTGAGGTAAGCACACTTGAAGTCAAATACCGTATGTGCGACAATTTAGGTGGTCCGCTTTTCACTAAAAAGAAAAGTGAAATCTTCATGATTAAATATGCGAATGGAACATCAACAGTATTTAATGAAGAAACATCAAATAATGACAATATTGTTAGTCAGACAAACAATTATATTACTCCACCAGCTGCTAATTCGAATGACAGAAACTATTTAGTTGCAATTCTTTTATGGGTATTTCTTGGTGCAATAGGAATACACAGATTTTATTTAGGCTATGTAGGAATGGGTATTTTATATTTACTTACAGGAGGTCTTTGCGGTATAGGTTGGATAATAGATGGGATAATGCTTTTAACAGGTAGCTTGAAACCTAAATACGGTAACTATATAAAATAATAATGTAATAATAATATATTTTGTAACGTTACAACACAAAATGTTATCAAACCTATAACATACCTTGTAAACACTAACACACACCAATGCTTTGGATTTGTTAAATTATAATTTCCGCTGAGATTTTTTATCAAAACACACTCCAATTTAAGTTTGAATCAAATTAATATTAGACATTTGAATTTGACAATTTAAAAAAAAGAGACAAGAGCGACTAATATGTAAAAAAAAGATGTGTCGTCCCTAACGGGACTTTTTATTTTGTTGACTGTTTTTTACCAATGTTTAATGCCTACGGCATTA
>JAQVOR010000102.1:0-2398 GCA_028702535.1 Bacteroidales bacterium | reverse complement strand
ATGTTTAATGCCTACGGCATTAGTCCCGTTAGGGACGTAATATTGGTAAAAACAATAATCAATGTTTTAAAAGTCCCATAGGGACGACACATTAAGAACTGCTGAACCACCCTTGATTATCAGTTACTTCCGCCCTTTTTGTCGTATTCAACTAATTCCCTGTTTTTACAGAAAAAAATGATGCTAAAGCAAGTGGAAGAAGAAAAGTTTTCACAGTTGGTTGAAGCCAACTGTGAAAGATAATTTTAGAATTAATAAATTATCTACCTATTGTTTGTTTATTGTTTTACTACTTTCATTAAAGCTTTTTGATTACCCGACTGCAAAGTAATCAGATATGTTCCGCTAATGTCATTTATGTAAAACTCCAATATACTTTGGTTTCCAAAGAAAATTTTATCAACTAATTTTCCATTTACATCATAAATATTTACAGAAGTTTCAGGATAGACATTCCCCAAATCAACGGTCAAACGACCATTTGTCGGATTTGGATAAACAAGTATTTCTGTTCCATAAGTATTCTGAAAAATTCCTTCCAAAGTAACGGAATAACAACTTGATGTGCCAATACAATCATTTTCAGATACTTCCAAAGCATAACTACCATCAATTGTGGCAGTAAAACTCTGAGCTGTTTCGCCAACGAGAGGTTCCAAATTATTATTACAATCTAACCACTGATAAGTTACGCCAAATCCATTTGCAAGAGCAGTTAAAGTAATTTCATCTTGCGTAATACTTGTATCTGGGGTTTGATTAATTGTGAGATTTAATGTAATTATTGAATCACAAGCGTATGAATTAAGAAGTGTGTAAGTTGCTGTATTATTGCTTTCTGTGTATGTATTTCCGTCTATCCACGTATAAGTGTCGCAAGCGGTAATTACATCGGTCGCAGCATCACTATAATTAATTGTTAAATCTAAACTTACGACACTATCACAACCATGAACATTGGTAAGCGTGTGACTTGCTGAATTATTATTCTCGGTATAAGTATTTCCGTCTATCCACGTATAAGTGTCGCAAGCGGTAATTACATCGGTTGCAGCATCACTATAATTAATTGTCAAATCTAAACTTACTACACTATCACAACCATGAACATTTGTAAACATATAAATTGCTGTGTTATTGCTCTCTGTGTATGTATTTCCATCTATCCATATATAACTGTCACAAGCGGTAATTACATCATTAGTAGGAGTTGAATAGTGAATTGTAACATCAATTGTTAACACACTATCGCAAGCCCAATAATTGGGAATAGTGTCATTATAAATTCCACTTGTGGTAAACGTATAATTACCGCTTGGCGAAGTATAACTATCGCAATTTACTACCGAAAACGAATTTGATGTATGCCCAGTAACTAACAAAGATATTTGTTTGGTACTATCGGCTAACGTCAGTGTATCAGCAACAGTTAAACTTACATCGTATAAGCCTGGTAAATAATAAGTGTGAGTTGGATCAGCAATAGTATCACTAGTTCCATCACCAAAATCCCATAAATAAGTGTCGCCATCAATACTCAAATCTGCATAATTAATAATTGTCGAATCACATTCGACTATCTCAGTATAAGTAAAATCAGCAATTGGCAACGACAGTTTAATAATAGAATCAGTTGTAACAGAACTCCATAAATCCAGACTATCTTTAAATTGGAAATTTATTGTGTGCTCACCTTTGGGAATTTGAGTAAGATCAAGATTATCGATAAGATTAATCTGAGAAACTGGAGTTTGTAAGGAAACATTTACAGCTTCATCAAAGTCATCATTTATCCAATAACGATAATTGGTGATTAAATTATTTGTTATAGTTTGGATAGGCATTTTATAAAAAAACTGGCTTAAAGTACTGCTCCACTGTTGGGCATCATCTTTACAACGAATATTAAAAACATGAATACCATTTGTCAACAACTGAGCACTAATTAATTCGTTAATAGCTACTTGCTGCTGAATTGTAGTATTTACCGTAATTGCATTTTCATAATCGTCATCAAACCAATATTCGTAAGCTAACAAATCATGGCTACCAGTTGCTTGCACAGGCATTTTATAAAAAAACTGACTTAAAGTACTACTCCATTTTTGAGAATCATCTTTAAAGCGGATATTAAAGACATGAATACCATCTGTCAACAACTGAGCACTAATTAACTCATCTATAGCAACTTGCTGCTGGGTTGGAGTATTTACAGTAACTGCGCTTGTATAATCGTTATCGAACCAATATTCGTAAGCACTCAAATTATGGCTATTTACAGCATGTTGAGGCATTTTATAAAAAAACTGGCTCAAAGTGCTGCTGCAGAGTCCTAAATAATCTATTGCACGAATGTTTATAACATGAATACAATCTGTCAATCCTATAGTAGGAACCT
>JAQVOR010000012.1 GCA_028702535.1 Bacteroidales bacterium | reverse complement strand
GCAATTCAAATATATGGAAATCGGGAATTTATCATTATTCAGACCTTGGAGTCTGCTCGTGGTTCGATTTTGCCGTGTTTTTATTAAAACAAAAAAACTTAAACACTCCAATATTTCCAGTTCGCAGTAGTGAATTTATCACTCGTGCACAAAGACCAGCCTACAGCGTATTAGACAAATCTAAAATTATAAAAACTTATGGCGTAGAAATTCCACATTGGACAGATGGGTGTTTGGAAATGTTGGGAAAGATTTAATTCAACTAATATATAATACTCTATTATACAGTAAGATATAGCCAACCTATTGAACTGATCCTAATCTCAATTAGAGATACTCTATATCAATAAACTTAGAGTTCAACAACCTTGCAACGCCCATATATGAGGGAGTAAAACAAACCTGACTACCAATCGAATATTTCTTTTTGCCTTCTTTCGTTTTATTTGTTCCTATGTCCACAACCATCATGTCTGATGTTATTCCAACAAAACTCACCTCCTTATCAAGGAATACAATGTCTGCTTTATCAACATCTAATAGACCAACATCCAATATAGCTTTTGTTGTTGTAGCGTTAAAGTCTTCCAAATCATAATCGGCAGTATGTCCAATGTTTGCATCACTAATTACACCATCGGGCATCTTTTTTTTCTCATCAAGTTCTATAATATTTGTCTTAAAAACAAATGCTTCTGTATTTAAATCATTAAACCTTTCATTATACAAAGGACTTGTTCCGAAAAACGCTGCCTCACCAATTCGAAAATGGTTCATATCTATTGGAACAGCATTTTTATCAATTAATGGTAAGGTTATAGAACTGCCTCCCGATATTAATGGTAAATCTTTATTAAACTTTGCTTGAATAAGTTCTTTATAAAGGCATAATTGCAAAAGTTTGTCGTAAGTAGGCTCAACACCATACATACAACCCAAATTTGACCCTAATCCTATAACCTCAATATATTCTAACTCAAACACTTTTTCATAAAAACCGATTAACTCATCTCTCTTAATCCCTTCGCGAAGTTCACCAAGCTCAACCATTATAATTATCTTATGAATCTTTTTCTGCTTTTTTGCAGCAGTATTTAAAGCAATAATTGTTTTATAAGAAGTGTTTAACGAAATATCTGCATATTTAACAACCTCATCTATATAAACAAGTGCAGGAGGCTTAATATAAATTGTAATCAAAGCTGGATTAACTTCCTTAAGTATTTTCAAACTACTCAAACGGGAATCTCCAATAGAATGAATATCTTTAATAACATCAGGTTTCAAAATTCGCTTGAGCAAGTCAATATCGCCCGAAAAAACTTTAGTAATTAAACTCCATTGTTTGTTATGTTTTTTTAAAAATGAGCTTATTGATTTAATATTATATATGACAGCTGCTGTGTCAATTTGTAGTTTTGCCATTTGTGTGTTGTTAAATTAAATAAATTAGAACTGTTGCGAACGAGATTACTTTTTATTTTCAAATCTCATCTCGGCATATTTTGTTTTAAAACCGATACGTTCATAAAGTTTTGTTGCGGGATTGTCATACTCTACGTGTAATTTGATATTTCCTTTGGTCATACTAATCGCTTTTTCGATTATTTTACCGCCTATACCTTTACCTCTAAATTTTGGGTCAACAGCAATATAAACAAGAATATTTTCTGGAATAAAGCCAGACATACCCGTTTTGTTCATTACCAATACACCAGCTAATTCTTCTTCGTAATAAGCTATTAATATTAAGCCTCCTTTTCCACAATCTTTTTGCATTGCGTAATCTATACATTTCGATATGTCTTGTTTGTCATCACGAAAACGATCAAGATGAGCATGTAAAAAATTTACACATTGTTCACGATTTGTTTTTTTAAATTCATTTTCTTCTTTGATAATTTCAAATGTTAGCATAAAATCTTAGTTCTGTTAATAAATTAATGAGGTCAATATAATTATTTTCTCCAATCTACAAACAAAACATACTCGAAATTATACAACCAGCGCTAAAATAAACATAAAAAATTTAAGAAACATGAAAAACAGGGTTTATCCCAAATTCAAATATGCTTATACTACTATAAAACAAGAAATATTAATTGAACACATATTATTACAAGTACCATTGCGATGGGATATATAGTTGCATAAGCTATTCCAGGAGCGTTAGTTTTTGTCATCGAACTTGCTGCTGCCAAGCCTGGCGTGCTTGTCATTCCACCAGTAATCGCACCTAATAATTGCAAAATATCAATTTTTAATATAAATTTTGCGAAAATCGCACCTAAAATCATAGGAATAAGAGTTATTAGAACACCCGAAAATAACATTGGTAAGCCTTCTGCTTTTACTGTTGCAACTATATTTGACCCAGATTCTGCACCGACTGAAGCAAGGAATAATATCAACCCAATCTGACGTAAAATTTGATTTGCTGAAGTAGTCAACGAAAAAACAACAGGCCCAATCTTTCTGATACGACTAAGAATAATAGCCACAGCAATAACGCCTCCTGTTAAACCAAGAGAAAGCTCAAATTTGCCTATATCAAAACTTAACTTTCCTAATAAAACCCCAAGCACAATACCAATAGCTACTGGCAAATAGTTAGACTCATGTAATTTTGTAATATCGTCTCCTAACACAGCAGTGAGTTTTTTAATATCATCTTTTGTTCCTGCGACTTTAATTTTGTCGCCAAATTGTAGCTTGATATTTGAAGTAGCACTAAAATCAATGCCACTTCGTCTAATTCTGGTGATTATTACATTATGTTTACTTTGAAGATGCAACTCACTAATGGTTTTACTTAATACTTTTTTATTTGTTACTATTATAAAACGAACATCATAATTCTCATTTAATGCTATCCCAAACTCAGTAGGCGTACCTATTAAGTCTTGAACTTTTAGTAAGGAAGATTCTGTGCCTACTGCCTTTATTACACTACCACTATGAAGTATAGTTTGTGGATTTGGTGTAAAAGCTGAACCATTTTGTAAAACACGTGATATATTAGCATCTGTTACTTGTCTAAAAGATATTTCTGAAATACTCTTCCCTATAATAAGAGGATTTTCAACAATATAATTGCGATTTAGTATTTTAGGAAATTTATCTTCTAACTCGATATCATATTGTTTTTCAGCCTTTTTAATATTAAATCTAAAAAGTCGAGGAAATAGTTTTATAAATAAAACAACTCCGATAACACCAAATGGATAAGTAATACCATAACCAATTGTTGCATCTTCAACATCAGAAAGTTCAGATAACGCAGCAAGCCCTGGAGTGCTAGTAATGGCACCAGTAAATAATCCGCCTGCAAGCTCCTTGCTAAAATCAAAAATCATGGCACATAAAACAGAGACTAATGCTCCTGAAACAACTATTATCGCTGCCAAACAAACAAACTTTTTACCATCTTTGCGAAAAGTCTCAAATAAGGATGGCCCCGCCTGAAAACCAATAGTAAAAATAAAAAGAACTAAACCGATTTGCTTCAATGTATCAGGAAACTCAAGTCCGTAATAACCAAAAACCATTGCAACAAACAACACGGCAGAAACATCTAACTTGACACCCTTGATTTTTATCCCTCCAATAATAAAACCAAGGATAATAATCAAAAATAATGCGAAATATGGTGTTAATAATAAATTCAATTTTCTAAATTTAATGAAAACACTAAAGTAATGGCAATAAAGTCTAATCAAAATGTTGTATAATACATTTTTACATGTTATATAATATTTTTAAAAAATCGGGGCTTCGAGAGGAAGGTGGTTGACGAAAAGCGAGGAACTAGCTTTGTCTCGTATCGCAAACACTAAAATATAAGGTTTTCTAGCACATAAAATTGATAAAAAGAATTGCCTACAACACAAAAATATATGCATAATTGCAGGATATAAAAACACTATTATCAAAGTTTACACAAACATTTAATAACTGTGTAAAACTTTAATTAAGTCCGAAAACCTGCAATTATTGCATATATAATATTATAAATTGATTTTATTTATTCAATTTACCAAGTCTGGCTGTTGTTTTTACAGTTGTAATTGTTGTAAAGAAGCCAATTCCTAAAATAGGTTTAAATACTTTGGTTTCGTACTGAGGATAAAATACAACATCATAACCAGGATTTCCACTCATCAATTCGTAAAGTGCATAATTTGCTGTTTTGTCAGCAACCATATTACCAACTACTGGAATACTTGCTAAACTAATTGAAGCAGAAGCACCACCTTCAACTACACCAGTTTTTTTGGTAAATAACCTAGCCCAATCAATACCAATTATTTTAGTAGAAGTTGCTTCCGCACTTACTTGCTCTGATAAAGTAAAATCGCTTTTTTCTAACTCTACTCTTGCATTGGGCTCTCTCATACTATGATTATAAGTTGTACAACTTGAAAATATAGCAATTGCTGCTACAAACACCATCATAATAAAAATTTGTTTTTTCATCTTTTCTATTGTTATTTATTTAACGAATAATTTGGCTTTCCGGTTTCGCCCCGTTTTTTAAGTGGTTTCTGATCCCCTCTTTTTTCCATACTAAAAATATCTCTTAAAACCATTAATACAATTAAGTTGAGTCAAAAACTGGAGGCTCTCTTACTTGTATTATTTATAGTGTATCATCAATCTTCATAATATATACTTAAATAATAAGTACTTTGCATTTAGTCCTTACACTTTCAATAAAAAAACAGTTTGTTACCAATTATCATAACTTATATAAGTTATTCTTATACAATTAGCAAAACATGTTTCATATTAAAAATCCTTTTATCACATCTTATAAGCTTATTTACACATAAGAACTTCACTTAGTTAGTGTCAAAATTAAAATAATAATTTAAAACAACAAAATAATTAAAATTAATTTCTCAAAATAATCATAAACTATTTTTCAAAAACCATAATATCTATTAGTATATGACTTTCATAATCACTAAAAAAATTATTGTATTTTAGAATACGCCGAGGAGTCCACCAATGGGCGGATGTCTCGAAGCCACCGGACTCAGGTTATTAGTAAAAAACGTTTTAAACAAAATAATTGCACATTCAAAAAAGAATTTTGCATAAGCACTATCATCTGGAAAATGTTTTTCAAACCAGTTTATATAACGTAATCCACCAGTGTAATCTGCAATTTGAACATACAAAGCAGGAGGTAAATATCAAAGTCCCCTTCCACCATGATAGTATCCTCCCCAATGTTTTTTGTCTGCAGCTAATTCTGCTTTTATTCGCTTTATTTTTGTTTTTATGCGTTCTACTTGTTTTGGTGTCATCTTGCTTGTTTTTAAAATTTAGCTTGTAAAGGGATTATAAAACAACGGCGAAGCCCTCACGACCAAAGGAAGTAATAAACTTGGCAAATTGAGAACTCCAATTAATAAAAAAAAACTATTGATACTCTCGAACTTTGTGCATAAAAAACCTTGCTGTTTTTTCTGTTACACCACAGCGTTGTGCCATATAGTTAGCTGAAAGACTTTTTGTTGTTGTACTCATTTCAAAGCAAATGAAAAATGCTTTACGAATTCCAAACTTTACTTTATGAAACAAAGTGTTTGCCGTTACCGATTCTATATAACTACACTTGTTGCAAACGCTAGAAAAAATGCTCCTTGTTTGATAGATTTTGTTTCCACATCTTAAACATTCGTACCCTTCTAACCATTTCATGTGAACTAAGTATTCCTTACAATTTTCATCCAATTTAAAGCAATCAGCAAACGCTATCAGGTTTTGACCTTGATATAAATACATATAACCCTTGTTTTAGTTGAAAAAATATATAGGTATTTATCTACAGAACTCTAAAAATCAATTCAAATATTTCCTTATTCTTGCGTAACTCCTTATACCGTCTATTGCTCTCCCAATCATTCAACACATATCTATTAATGTTTTTACACTTAAAACCTTAATTTTTCAGTCATTATTCCAAAACGCAAAACATACAACTGGTGGTTGAATGACATATTATAATAATCCAAGCCTTGGTAATATTGAACAAAAAGTCCGACATCTTCCAAAAATCTGGGGTGATAGTAAAAAGTAAAACTTAGGCTTAATCTGTTTATGGAAGCAATTTCCCATTCATTCAAACTCCCAAACATCCATGTTGCCTCTCCTTTTAACGAAATATCGGCGGAACGTTTTGTACGATCTATATCCTTATTAGAAAGTTTAAATATCGAAAATGTATTGTGCCAACGAACAGGGCTAAATATTCCATTTAGATCATCAGTGTACCAATTTTGTGGGTAAACCTCTAAAGATGTTTTGAAAAACTGATAAGCGTTAAATCGTTTGTTGAAGTTCGTTCTTATTACACCTCCCTCAAAATAGTTGGTCGAAAAATCACCTGACTTTGTGTTAATATCTCCATTATCAAGAAAGAAACTTTCAGCCTGACCATTTGAATGATGTGCAATTCGACCAAAAACACTTGTGCTTTTTTGATTGCCCTTATCCTTAAAAAGATAATAAAAAGTGAATTGAGGGATGTAGCTGGGCGAGCGAACTGGATATGATGCCTCCTGGTACATTCTGAGAATAATCTGTGGTGTAAGAACACCCATTAATCGGGAATCCTTACTTTGTCGGAGATGAAAATTTGGCATTAAATTCCCTTCAAACCATAAGGGTTCAATATTTCCAATATCTGTAGGAAAAGTAATATAACTATTACCTTGATTTACTTGAGATATTATTGCAAGCCCAATCTGATGTGTTGTGTCAGATTTCTGCCCCATGCAGATTAATGAATTTATTAGTAAGAATATTATTAAAAAAACAATTTTATTTTTCATTTTATTGTTTTACAAATCAACCATCTTAATTCTTTATTTTCACACCCTTTTCTAATGCTTTAAACTCTTTTCTTTTCGTATATCTTTCTTTAATACTATCTACAACATAATAAACTAATGGAACTAAAAATACTGTCAAAACTAATGACGAAAGTAAACCTCCAATAATTACCCACGCTAATCCATTTTTCCACTCACTTGCAGTTCCTTTTGCCAATGCAATTGGTAACATACCTATAGCCAGAGCCAGAGTTGTCATCAAAATAGGGCGTAAGCGTTCCTTACCAGCCAAAATTAATGCTTCTTTGAAATGAACGCCTTCTCTTTTTAATTGATTTGTAAAATCGACAATAAGAATAGCGTTTTTTGTTACCAATCCCATCAGCATAATAAGCCCCAATTGAGCAAAAAGAGTTAAATGATTTAACGATAAATTTAAAGCTAAAAAAGCTCCAATAGCAGCCACAGGAATAGCAAATAATGCAACAAACGGATAGATGTAACTATCATATAATGCTACTAATATTAAATAAATCAAAATAAATGAAATAAGCAAAACAGAACCCAATGCTCCAAAACTTTCATTTTGAGTTTTAATGTCGGCTCCCCAAGTAAGATTAACACCTTCGGGAAGTGGTTTGACTCCAAATATGTAATTATTTCACCCGCTAATGTTCCTGAAGGACGGCCAAACGATTCGGCTGTAAGTGTTACTGATGTTTGTCGGTCGAGACGTTCTAAAAGTGATGGTGAATTATCTTGCATTACTTCGGCAAACTGTGATACCTCTATGGGGACATTCATTGGATTAACAATAGTAAAATGCGTTACATCTTCAAAGTTTTTGCGATCAAACTCGTCGAGCCAGATTCTCACTGGATATTCTGTGCCATTTTCGGTTATTGTTGCATCTTCGTTACCAGTAAAAGCAGTTCTTAAATTCATTCCCACAAAAGCAGTTGTAAGTCCTAATCGCTGCATTTTATCTTTATCAGGTATTACTTTATACTCAGGGTTTCCTTCTACTACCGATAATTGGACATTATCTGCACCCGGAATAGTTTCAATAACTGATTTTAGTTCCTGAGATGTTTTCATTACTAAATCTAAATCTCCACCACTTAGTGAGATTTTTATTGGAGCTCCTTTGGGCAATAATCCAATTACAGCCACTGAAAAATTTATACCCGAAAACTCTTGCCTTAAGTCAGCAAGCAGCAATTTCATAAATTCTTCTGTTTTCAAATCTCGTTCTTTCTCTGATTTTAATTGGATAGTAAATTCAGATTTATTGGCAGATCCAACCCCAAAACTTCCGATTCCAGTGCTGGGACCAGCTATATTGCTAAAAAGTGTTGAAACCTCTGGCTGTTGTAAAATGTAATTTTCAACTTGCTGAGAAACAATATTATTTTGGTGAACAGTAATTGTTTTATCGTACTCTAAATTTAGTCGGAATTTTCCTTGGTCTCCTGTGGACATCATCTCTTTGCCAATAATACCTTGTTTCATCACTCCCAAAGTAATAGCGAAAAGAAGTAAAACAATACCTACAAAAATAATTTTGTGGCGTAATACCCAATCAAGTTGCCTACCATACCAATTTATAAAAGATTTTAATTGACGTTCAAACCACAGTAAAAAACGCTTAAACATATTAGTAGGTTTTAAATCATCTTTTTTTCCAATTCGGGAAGCTATCCATGGTGTAAGAGTAAATCCAACTAACAAACTGGTAAGTGTAGAAGTTATAACTACCACCGAAAACTGCTTTAGCATATCGGCAACAAAAACTTGTAAAAACAAAATAGGTAAAAACACAACCACATCCACTAAAGTAATAGAGAGTGCTGTAAATCCAATTTCCATACGACCATCAAATGCCGCAGTTCGTTTTTCTTTTCCTTTGTCTAAATGCCGTTGAATATTTTCAAGTATCACTATGGAGTCATCCACCAAAATTCCAATAATTAACGACATGGCGAGTAAGGTCATTAGATTTAATGTATAACCCAAAAGCCACATTACTGCAAAAGCGGTAATAAGGGATGTCGGAATGGAAATTAAAACAATTAATGAGTTTCGGTAACTTCTTAAAAACAATAACATTACGATTGAAACTAATATTACAGCTAAAATCAAATCAAAAATAACAGAATTTACCGCCGCTATAGTTTTGTCGGTAGAGTCGTCGGCAATCGTAAATTTTACACCAGCATCTTTATTCTGCTCTTCGATTTCTTTTAGCTTTTCACCTACCAGTTTTGAAACATCTACAGCATTTGCATCTCCTTGTTTTTTCAACATCATACCAATACCGTTCACTCCATTATAACGACTTACTGAGGATATTTCTTTAACGCCGTCAATAACATTTGCAACATCCTTTACATACACAGGGCTATTTGGGAACGGCATAGCTACTTGCACATTCATTATATCTTCGATACTTGTAAACTTTCCGGTAATACGCACCGAATTATTCTCATCTTGTGTCTGAACTTTTCCGGCAGGGAGATCCAATCCTGAACGATTAATGGCTTCAACAACCTGACTAAGTGAAAGTTTATAATACACTAATTTATCTTGATCGACTTTTACTTGAATTTCTCGCTCTTCGCCACCTAATAATGTTATTTCGGCAACTCCTTTTAATTGTTGTATTTGAGGCAGAAAGTCGTCTTTCATTAACTGATAAAATTCAGTCTCCGACAAATTGCTGGTCGCACTTATAGAGATTATTGGCAAATCGTTAGGCGAAACTTTGCTCATTACCGGGTTTTGAATATCGGCAGGCAAATCTTTCATGATATTATCAATATAGCGTTGAGCATCCTGCATTGCTTTGTCAACATCCGTCCCATAATTAAGATTGGCAATAATTACAGAAGCATTAGGCATCGACTTTGTTTCTATATAATCAACCCCTTCGAGGTTTGATAAAGCATCTTCTATTTTTCGCGAAACGGAGGTTTCAACCTCTTGCGGTTCCGCTCCTGGATATATCGTCTTAATTACAACAACAGGCTGATTAAAGTCTGGTAATAACTCATAACTTAGGTTTTTATAACCGATTATCCCTAAAAGTGCAAATACGCTAAAAAGAACAATTATAAGTGATGGGCGATTTATAGCAATTTTTGTTATATTCATTTTCTTAATATTATTTGGTTATTACATTAGCACCATCAAAAAGATTTATAAACCCATTGGTTATAATTACATCTCCCTCTGTTAATCCTTTATTTATTTGAACCTTATTCTCAAAGCGATTAGAGATAGATATATCGCTTAATATTGCTTTTCCTTGTTCTACTTTGTAAACTTGAGGCTTAATATTCGTTCCAACAATTGATGATGAAGAAATTATAATGTGTTCTTGTTTGTCGTTATTCGTAATAAGCACATTGCCTGACATTCCTGATTTTATTTTCAAATCGGGTGTATTAGCAACTAAAAATTGAATTGGAAAACTATTTCCAAAATTAGCTTTACTGCCTATCATAGACACATCACCTGACAAGACTACATCTGGGAATGCATCAGTAGTTAGTTTAGATGTTTTTCCCATATAAAACTGATTTAATTTTTGCTCAGGCAAATTAATTGTAAATTTTAAGTTCGATATATCAGTAATTTGCAATAAGGGGATTCCTGGTGCTGCAAATGCACCTTCTTCAGTCATTTTGGCTGTTACAATACCATTAAATGGTGCTTTGATTGTTGTTTTATTAATTTGTTCAAGAAGTGTAGCCTTTTGAATTTTTGTTGACCTTAAAGCTAATTCAGTTTTTTCTAACTGAACTCCTTGAATTGCATCTGCATTTGCAAGTACAGTGTATCTTTTCACATCAGTTTCCAATCCTTCAATCTGCACTTCAATGGATTGCAGTTGCAGTTTTAATAAGGAATTATCTAATTGAATTAAGGGCTGCCCAGTTTTTACACTGCTTCCTACATCAACAAGCAACGAATTAATTTTACCTTGAATTTCGGCACTTATTTTGGTCTCTTTAAAAGGCTCAAAAGAACCCATATACGAATATTCAACATTCACATCTTCCAATTTCAAAGTATCAACCTGAACTCTAATAGCCGTTTCTTTATCGTACTGATAAATTCTGTCCTGAGTAGTTTCTTTATTGTTTTTTAAGCGAATAACTGTGAAAACAATTAAAGCCAATACCACAACGATATAAATTATTTTTTTTGTCATTTTCGTGTTTTTTTTAATTCGTTAATGTAATATTTCCAGTTAATTTTTTTAATTCTAAATCTGCTCTTAAAAACTCTACAATAGCTGATAGATAGCTTTGTTGAGCCTCTCGAAGCGCATTGTCGGCCAATAAAACATCGGTTAAATTGGCTGTTCCTTCTTTTTGCTGCAAAAGTGTTTGTTCATAAACAGTACTTGCCAAATTTATTTGTGCCAAAGTATTGGATATAGTTTTTTGCATAAGCCCTCTACGATTATTGGCATTTCCGATTAGCATATTGTTTTGGTCTGTTACCAAGCTTATTTGCAATTCATTATTTTGTATTTCTATCTTTTTCTGATTTATTTTGCGATAAGTAACTGTGCCATTAAAAAGAGGATACGAAACTTGAACGCCCACAAAACTTGTAGGGAAGAATTTTAGAAAATCATTTGGCTTTTTATCATATCCAAACCCAGTTTGTCCGTAGCTTCCATATAATGAAACCGAAGGCAATCTCGAGCTTTTTAATGTCTTTAATTCACTTAGTAAAAGGCGATTGTACATACTCGTAAGTTGCAAATCAATAGTTGGTAAATGCGAATATTCATTAATACTTTTGTGTTGAATATCAGTTTCAATTTGTATGTCTTGATTTGTTGTTATTCCCATTGAGAATTTCAAAGCATTCAACACTTGCTCAACATTGTTAGCAATAAGCTCTCGCTGTGTTATTAATTGCTCCTTCTGAAGCTCTACCTTACTTACATCTGTTCTTTTTATCATTAACTGTTGATGTAAAAGTTGCATATTTTCAAGAAGCTTTGTTGTATTAACGATGTTACTGTCAATAAATGCCAACTGATGTTGCAGAATCTGAATATTGTAATAAAGATTAGTAATTTCGTAATATATCTGTTCTTCAGTTTTTTTGTATTTTAATTCGTTTATTTCTGAAGCAATTTTAGTGGTTCTAATGCCTCCATAGATTTGAGAATTATACAAAGGCAAAGCAACTTGAATGGAAGCACTCATATTATGAGCGACTCCAAATTGAGCCTCTTTAAATTGTCCTTCGGGTGCCATTGGATTAAAAGTTGACATTGGCATAAGTTGGTACGGCAAATCGGTAAAATATTTGTAATCCCCTACAACATTAACTTTAGGAATCAGATTTGACATAGCTTCTTTTTGTTTTTGTTCGCTAACAGCAATATTATTTCTACTTATTTGCAGGTTTTTATTGTGTACTTGTGCGGTATCTATACATTGCTGTAACGACCAAGTTTGTGCTTGTCCTTGAATGCTTATTACCATCACAATAAGGAATGATAATATGTACTTATGAGTGTGAACGCTCACTAACATTCTTTTCAAATTTTTTTTGTGTTTCATAAATATGAGATTTATAATAATTTAGTTTGGGAAGTTGATTTAGTAGCTTTTATTTGTGCAAAGGCTTTATCGTATAGTTTGCGAACATCTGGTTTATGGGAATTTTCTCCAACTTGTGTTTCTCTGCTAACATCTATTTTCATATAACTTAGTTTTGTTCTTTAATCATTATTTTTATTGAGTTGATAAGCTCTGAACCTTTTTCAATTAAATTGAATTTATAATCTGACATATACCATTGCTTAATAAAAATCCTTAATGACCCCATAATCATAACAGACAAATGGGAGACATCAATATCATTTCTTATTTCTCCGTTTTTTTGCCCTAGTTCAATAATAGTTTTTAGAATTTTTGTGTTTTTATTCATTATTTCCTTTACTTTTTCAGTCAGTTCTATCTCGTTGCGAAAAATCTCTTCTGAAAAAATAACAGGAACTAACGATGGTGAAGTAGAAAACTTTTCAAAATGACTGTAAAATAAATTTTCGATTTTAATGAGGGCATTTTCTTGAGAATTTAATTGATTCGTAAATAATGGCTCAGTATTTTGTTTGAAAAAATCAAGAATAGCCAATAATATCTGAATTTTATTATCATAATGCCGATAAATTGCCGACTCTGCAAATCCAATTTTTTTTGCAAGATTTTTTATAGTCAAAGACTGTATTCCACTCTCTGCAATTAAATCGAGTGAAACATTTATAATCTCTTGCTGCCGTTCTGTTATTTCTGTACTCATTTTTACAATCCTTATGTGAGTGAATGTTCGCTCACAAAGATAGAGCATTAATATTCATCAATCCAAATTAATTTAGATTTATTTTTAAAAAAACCTATTGCTTTAACTATCAGCAGTTTGAAAAGCAATTATCTCCAACTTAATTAGCAGAAACTTATGTTTTATGTATTTTTGGGACAGGAAATCTGTCAATTATGGGTGGTATAAAGTCTGTTTTTTTGTTTTAGTGTGAGAAATGCGAATTTTGCAGCTCCTCCCCTATGTTTTATTCTCGTTGTTAGACGATCGTGTTTTATTCTAACTCTAACTTTATGTGCTTTCTTATCGCTCCTATTTCTTCTCCTTGAAGATTCGACAGGTCAATTACAGCACCATATTCAATGAATATATCATAGAATTTATCATAATCTTTCCCCCAGTAAATCATTGCACATGCCATTGGTGCCCCCTTGCCAGCACCAGAACCATTTTCAAGAAACTTTAGTCTTGTATCATAAAGAAAGCACAAAGCTCTTGCTTGCCCAAATACACTTTGTTTCCAATATCCAGTATTGGTTGCAACAGGAACTAATGCCAATATTTCTGAGCCATATTTTTTGTGAGATAAAACACACTTAGCCAACCAATTTTTAATGGTTGTTCCTCTTGTCCTGTCTGCACCATAAGGTGGATTCATATAAATTGTTGGATAATTCCAATCTTCTCGTAGTCCATCATTTTGAGGAAGCATAAACTCTGTGTCTGCTTGAACTATGGAGTATTCATTTGAACAAGGGTCTAATGCGATTGCACCACCAAACACACGTTTTATGGCATTTATATATTTAATGGGAGTACCCCAAGATTGACTTTGTGAATTCACTTTTCTTCCTGCACTCATAATATTTCTTTCCAGTTTTTTGACCGTAACTCTTTTAACTCATCTTTAAGTTCAGTAATCTTTTTCTTTTTAGGGGCAATGATATTGAACCAGCCTTCAATTTCTTTCAAATTATCTGAGAAGTACTTAAGCAAAACAGCATCCGCCGCAAAATCCATTTTGACTTTTGTAAAAACATTACGTTTTTTATTAGCGGTATAACTGCCTTTGAATGCTTCTTGTACTTTGATGTATTCCTTCTTCGGATTTAACAATAACTCATCAATGAATTGTGCCAATCCATTGTCGGTCAGAAAAATGAGCCCGTCATAAGATTGAGCCAATACCTTTAGTTCTTTATTGTGATTTTCTGCGGTAAACCAATTCCCGTGATTACTTATTACTCCTACTGTAAGGATGACCTTTTTCAATAGTTCAGTATCTGCAGAATAAATAATTTCTTGTAAAGTTTCACTACGTTGTATATGATATCTCATCCTAACTTAATAACAAAGATAAAGCTTTATTTTAGAACTACAAAGAAATTAATTTAAAAATTTAACCTTCTCCAATTTTACTATTAGTACTGTACCCGAGTAGCTTAATGCCCTAAATGCTTATAGTTTCGTCCGCTCTTTCAACTATACCATTTGTTCTACATTGATTTAAGTTATATCCGACTTATATCATGATTTAACACCTGCGTGGTTTTCATAATTAACAGTATAAACCTTTTGTGCATTAACAAAGCCAAAACTCAATAAGGCAATTACTATAATGAATAAATTATTTAAACCCAAAGTTTCGAGACAAAGCTAACTTCGAGACATTTCGGCTGTCGCCGAAACCCTCAGTCTCCTTAATCTCGGAACCAATAAGGGTTTGTCAAATAATAAAGTATGCAGAATTGACGAAGCTATTTTGTTGTTTGACAATCCCTAAGTTCTATATTTTTACCAAAGTACTAAAGAATAGTAACTGTTATTTTCCTTTCATTTAATTACTATGATTTATTTACACATTAAAATACAAGCAAAACACATTTTAGTCAATTATGATTTTATGCGTATCTATTCCAGAAGTTGTGAAAATTTTCACAAAATATATTCCTCCTATCAATTCTGACAAATCAACAGAAACCTTATCAGAATCTTGTTGTAACGACAAAACTATTTGTCCTGTGCAATTCATTACCTCAAGTTTTTTTATATTATCGGAACTTGTAATAAAAATACGATCGTTTGCAGGAATTGGATAGACTTTAGATTTTTTTGCGATAAACTGATCTACACTAATAAAATTAGCTAACGGAACCGAGTATGCTTCAAGAATATTTGCATTATTCATATTTTGCAAGAACAGAACCAAATCACATTTTTTTGCATTATAAGAAGGATCTATAGAGATACTAAAATCTGCTGTTTGAGTAAGGACAGTACTAAAATCAATTGTTTTTGAATCAAAAAATCTTACTGTATTGTCAAGATCACTAATACCTTGCCATGGATATTCAATGTCACTTTCAGTAATAACGGCAAATAGTTTTATCTCATCATCATAATATGAAGATAACTCTTCAACATCAACACTAATATTAAATTCATAAGGAGAAGTTGAAGTCATTATAACAGTTGGCAATAGTGTGTATAATGATCTCAAATTAAGAGCTGCAGAAATCTGATTAGAATAATAATTCTTTTGATTTATAAGAGAGCCTAAATAGCCTTCAGCGCAATACATCCCATTAACAATAGAGCTTGGACATAATAATTCATTATCTGCATTATCATCAAAAAATGTAGTATAAAAATCTAATCGAGCCCCTGTGCCTGTTGCTTCATATCCTGCATCTTGAACAAAACTTATCACAACATAATCTAAACCTGCAGATTGTAAAAGTGTTAAAGAGTTTCGTATAGAATTTGCTCCCACGCATTCTGTACCAGTAAATATCTCTAATAATGCAAGTTCTCTAGCAACACCTCCGAGTATTTCAACTGGTTCTACCTCTGTTGGAATAGAACTTCCTGCATTCGTTCCATAATATGCAACAACATAATATTCATAATTAGCAGGGTATAGATGTTCATCAAAATAAGTTATTTCACCAACAACTGTAGCAATTTGTTCATCATCTCTATAAATCAAATAAGACTCAGGAGTTCCTGAAATAGGGACATCCCACGAAACCTGTACATTAAAATCATTTTGTACTTCTAAGACAAGATTCTGGGGAGGATTTACAGCGACAACTTGCTCAAAAACAACATCATCAACATAAAATTCAGGTGTTGACTCATCCCAACCATAAAAATCGAAACCGTCCAATGTATTAGAAGTAAAATTAATTCCAGAACTCCAAGCCCCAGAATGAATAAGCTCATCATTTATATATATATCAGTAATATCATTATCAAAATCAAAATACTGAACAACATGTAACCATGTATCATGATTAAACGTAAAAGTTGCAACATCTCCAGTTCCTGATGCATCTATAGAACCCTCTCCATTATTAAAAAAAATCTGACATCCATTATGATATACAGATGTTGCGGGATTAAATACCTGCATTGGAGAATAAAACCCACACCGACCTGTAGGGACATATAAATAAAAATCCATCTTATATCGACTTACACTGAGTGTTCCAACAATCATTACTGCGTCATTTCCTGCACCAACAACTAATGACTTAGTGCCACCATGTGCATAAGTATCTGAGACAACTGGATCTTCACTAGACCCAGGATTGTTATTCCATGTAGTCCAAGTGGCTGGTACTTGCTGCGAAATTCCCTCCCCAATATTTAGACCTTCAAAATTCTCTGTATAAACCACCTGAGCATTAGAACTCATTGCAAATAAAACAACAAGTCCAATAATTACGTTTATTCTTTTCATAGTTATTAAAATTAAGTTAAGTAAATTTAGTTTAATTATTATTTGTAAAGTTTCACTACGTTGTATATGATATCTCATCCTAATTTAATAACAAAGATAAAGCTTTATTTTAGAACTACAAAGAAATTAATTTAAAAATTTAACCTTCTCCAATTTTATTATTAGTACTGTACCCGAGTAGCTTAATGCCCTAAATGCTTATAGTTTCGTCCGCTCTTTCAACTATACCATTTGTTCTACATTGATTTAAGTTATATCCGACTTATATCATGATTTAACACCTGCGTGGTTTTCATAATTAACAGTATAAACCTTTTGTGCATTAACAAAGCCAAAACTCAATAAGGCAATTACTATAATGAATAAATTATTTAAACCCAAAGTTTCGAGACAAAGCTAACTTCGAGACATTTCGGCTGTCGCCGAAACCCTCAGTCTCCTTAATCTCGGAACCAATAAGGGTTTGTCAAATAATAAAGTATGCAGAATTGACGAAGCTATTTTGTTGTTTGACAATCCCTAAGTTCTATATTTTTACCAAAGTACTAGAGAATAGTAACTGTTATTCCCTAACACTCACTATTTCAACAAAAAGCTAAAATCTGAATCCGAAGATAATTCTTTTGGCTCTTGACCATATTTAAAAAGTCGCAAATTACGTTTTCCTATCATGCTCATTTTGTTACCTTCGACAAGAAACATTGTACCCTCGCGTAATCCAGCAATATAAATATCTTGATTTAATACCATAAACTCATTAATTCTATCTTCGCGAGTTTCGCCACCATGTCCATCAGGATTTTTATCTAAATAATGTGGGTTTATTTGAAAAGGGATTAAATTTAATGCCTCAAAACCCATTGGGTCGATAATTGGCATATCGTTAGTTGTTTTAATTGATGGACATGCCATATTAGAACCTGCACTCCAACCAATATACGGTGTTCCAGCTTTAACTTTTTTAACAATAGGACCTGTTAATTTATTTAGATGAATTTGATAAGCCAAATTCCAAGTACTACCTCCACCAACAACGATTGCATCAGCATCTTCAATTGCTTTAATAGGATCGGCAAAACGATGAATCGAAATTACATCATGTCCAACCTCATTAAACCTTGACTTAACTTTTGCTTCATAATCGTCCCAAGTTACGGTTACACCTGCATAAGGAATAAAAAGACATTTTACAGGTTTATCTCCCAAAAACTCACTTATATTATGTTTTGGATAATCAAGATAGGCCTCGCCGGCATTTGTCGAATTGCTAATTAATAATAATCTCATAATAATTTACTTTTAAATTTTGCATAAAGATAATCAAAAAAATATTTTAGTCAAAATCAAAATTGGAAACATTCCTTTTTTTAAAAATCCAATCTTTCACATTTCATAATTTAGGTTTTATCTGTATATTTACCGCATGAAAAAAGTCCTTATCATATCATATTACTGGCCTCCATCGGGTGGTATAGGCGTTCATCGCTGTCTTAAATTTGCTAAATATTTACGAGAATTTGGTTGGGAGCCAGTTGTTTATGCTCCAGATAAAGCTCAATATCCATATTTTGACGAAACAAATTACAAGCATATCCCCGAAAATATTACCATTCTAAAAAGAAAGATTTTTGAACCTTTTGATTTATTTAAAAAACTTTCGGGACGTAAAAAAACAGATCAAGCTAATCCAGTTTATGTTAGAGATAGAAAATTAAGTAAAATCGATGAGTTCGCAATTTGGATACGTGGTAATTTTTTTATTCCCGATGCAAGATGCTTTTGGATAAAACCATCGGTAAGGTTTTTGAAAAAATATTTAAAAGAAAATCCTGTTAATGCAATTTTTACCGACGGTCCTCCTCATACAAATACCGAAATTGGACGAAGACTTTCACAAGCAACAGGAATTCCATGGTTAATGGATTTTCAAGACCCATGGACACAAGTTGATTATTACGATATGCTCAAAATCGGAAAACGAGCAAATAAAAAACATCATAAATTAGAGCAACTTGCTTTTAAGACAGCTAAAAAAACAACAATTGTAAGTCCAACATGGAAAAAAGATTTAGAAAAAATAGGAGCCAAAAATGTTGATGTTATTGTTTGGGGATATGATGAAGATGATTTTAAACACAAAGAACCTCCGCAAGACAAAGATTTTAGTATCGTACACGCCGGACAATTAGGATACGATAGACGACCAGATGTTTTTATAAAATTATTAGGCGATATTAAAAAAGAAAACCCAGAATTTGGACAAAACCTAAAACTAAAATTTGCTGGTACAGTTGATTACGCAATTGTTGAAATGATTAAAAATGCTGGATTGGAGGAAAACTATATGCCTCTTGGGAATATCCCACGACCTCAAGCAATTGAATTAACTCAAAAAGCTCATGTTTTGCTTCTTCCACTAAATATTGCAGATAATGCAAAAGGCAGAATCCCAGGTAAACTTTTTGAAAATATGAGAGCAATGCGTCCAATACTTTGCCTTGGTCCAACCGATAGCGATGTCGCCAATATTATTACCCAAACGAATACAGGAAAAGCCTTTGAATATGACGATTATCAAAATCTAAAAACCTATTTATTAGATATATATCAAAACTATAAAACAGGCAATAATACTGTACAAGCAAAAAATTTAGAGCAATATACAAATCGAAATCTAACTAAACTTTTGGCGGGTTTTCTTGATGAGATAGTGTAGAAAACTTGAAACAGTTAATAGTTTAACAAATTTTTTGCCAATATTGGACATACTTCAACTTTGTTCAGAACATCCGCCTACGGTGTCAGTTCCGTAAAACCATAAGAAACAACACCATATAAGTCCCGTAGGGACGCAATATTGGTAAAACCAGAATAGTCAGCGACTTGCAAGTCCCAGAGGGACGATACTTTGTTTTTTATATTTTAAATTATCACTCAAAACTAACAATTTGTTTAACTACACCTACGCCACAAACAAAACCAATCCCATTTTCAATATTTGAATAAATATTAACAGGCTCTGTATATGGATTGTCATTTACTGTTTGATAAAGTTTTATAGATTCTTTATATTCAACTATTGACCCAGGAAACCAAAAACTTAAAATTGATATATCCTTTAATTCTGGGGTATGAAAACTCGTATTTAATTGAAGGGTAATACTTTGTCCATTGAACAACTCATCAGATAACAATCTATAATACCCTCCATAGTATTTGTCAAAACCCTTAAAACTCAAAGAAGAAATTTGATTTTGCATTTCAAAATTAGAATACACCTCTGAATAAGTATTAATTAATCCATGTCGTAATTCTGACAATTCTATCCAAGTTTCAGACTCATTATTATCTTGCCACATTGTGTTTTGACTCACATATTGTTGTTCACACTCCACCATTGGGCAATAATAATCTTTTAGATTAGGATTATCATTTATATCTAATTCAAAATTAATTTTAACGTAATACAATAATATTTCGCCTGGTTCTGGTCTATCATAAACATAAGTTGAATCTGTTAAAGTATAACTTACATTCTTTATAGTCATATTATTTATATTCTTAAATTCTAAATTCGCAACCGCTACTGGATATCCTTCTTTTTCTACTTTAATCTTGTAATTATGCCCACCTATTGCTAAGTTTTGTGAAGAATAAAACCCAATACTATCGTGTGTCATGGTTTCAATATATTCCTCTTCTTTATAAAGTTTTACAATTGCATCTGAAACAAAAAGGTCTCCATAAGTATATGATTCGTTGAGTCCAGCCGATTTTGATACATTTATTCTAAAATTGCTATCTTGAAAAACAATTCCGTTTAACACCAACATTTGAGGAAAATCATCATCATCAATAATGAATTCTTTTTCGCAAGAGCTACTTAAAATAAGCAGAAAAACCATAATTATTGCTGTAATATATTTCATAATTATCACTTATTTGAATTTAAAAATATAACTAAAAGATGGGATTATTGGAAATAAAGAAATCTGATAAAACTTGGTTTTTTGTGCCTCAGTATCATAATATATATCAATAAATAAAGGATTTTGCCGACAATAAGCATTATATAAACTAAAACTCCATGTTCTAGTCCCCCTTTTCTTTTCCTTATGTAAATTTACTCCTAAATCTAAACGATGATATGCAGGTAATTGATAATTATTACGATGTCCATAATAATTAGTCATAATATTCCCAGGATTATTTTCGTTTTCGAGACTGCCTACATAAGATGAAATCCCGTCAGCAGTAAGATATTGATTGTGAGAAAGGCTAATATTATCCCCATTACAAAATACCCAAGTAAGCCCAAAGTCGATTTTTTCATTAAGTTTATAAGTTGCTGCTATAGAAATATCATGTCGTCTATCATATTTGTATGGAAAAACTAATCCATTAGAAAGAGACTCAAATTGACGATTATTCCATGATAACGTATATCCCGCCCAAGCAGATAATTTACCAAAGTTCATGTTTGTATAAAGCTCAATTCCATAAGCCCAGCCTTTTCCTTGCTCAACTTTATCTTCCCATTTTTCAACTCCATCAGCACTGGTATTATTAAAATCAAAAAACAAAGATTGCCCATCCTTATACTCTACTAAATTATCCATTTTTTTGTAAAACCCCTCAATTGTAACTTCACAGTTTTTATAAGGTTTAATAGCAAAACCTGCGGCATATTGGGTTGAGTATTGTGGCAATATCTTATCGGTTGCAGGCACCCAAATATCGGTTGGTAAACCAAGAGTGCTATTCGCCAATAAATGTATGTTTTGTTGCATTTTTGAATAAGCCATTTTGAATGATAAATTTTTAGCAAGTAACACAGATGCTGACAGTCGCGGCTCAGGCGACACAAACAAACTATCGCGAATTTGATAAGCTGCAAATCGTCCTCCGATGTTAAAGTTTACTCGTTTACCTGCTTTAATCTCAATTTCAGAATAAGCAGCAAACTCATTTGCAAATACTTTAGTATAGTTAAAAGCAGTGTCTGTTTGCGATGGTGAATGCCAATTTGTATTTGTCGAAAAACCAGGATTAAAACTATGGCGAATTCCTACTGCTCCAAATCTAATTTTTGCCCAAACTAAAGGCGACCATTCAAAATCAGTATTAAGAGCTAAATCATAAATTCCATTAGAATAAGCAGATTTATTAAGCCATGAAACATAATCACCATTAATATTACTCGAATAAGACTGTTCTTGCCCAATAAAATAGTTAAATTTAGTAAAAGTAAAACTTGTATTTGCAAAGAGTTTTGGAGTAAAAATATGATTCCAACGAAATGATGTAATAAAATTACCCCATGATAAATTAAATTTATCTTTATCGCTACGCATTGACTTATTTCTAAAATTTGCATATACTTTATCTTTACCGCCATAAAAGCTAAGGTAAATACGGTCTTTCCCCGAAAAGCGATAATTAAGCTTAGCATTAAAATCATGAAAGAAATAACCCGCAGTAAATCTGTCAGTACCACCATCAAGGCTTGCATATAACCATTCAAATGGAATTGCAATAATATCTAAATATGTTCGACGAGCACTGACTATAAATGATGATTTACCTTTAACAATTGGTCCTTCAATAGTAGCTCTTGAAGCAATAAGCCCTATTGCAATATCAGATTTATACTCATACATATTCCCTTCTTTCATTCTCACATCAAGTACCGATGATAATCGTCCACCATATCGAGCAGGGAAACCGCCTTTTATTAACGAAACATTGCTAATTGCATCACCATTAAAAACAGAAAAGAATCCAAATAAATGATTTACATTATACACAGGAACACCATCTAAAAGAATTAAATTTTGGTCGGGGCCTCCACCTCTAACATAAATCCCCGACATTCCTTCGCGTCCGGCTTGCACTCCAGGTAAAAGTTGGATAGCTTTTAAAACATCAGTTTCACCCATAAAAGAAGGCAAATCTTTTATCATTTTTATTGGAATATCAATTCTGCTCATTTGTGCATCTTCAACTATATCACGCTTACCGCTTATTGTAACCTCATCAAGAAAAATATGAGAATCCAAACTTATGTTTAATGCAGTATCTCGCTGCAATACAATTTCGTGTTTTTGTGGAGTATAACCAACATAAGTCATCATTAAATTATAATTTCCGGTTGGCAAGGTCAGACTAAAAAAACCATAATAATTTGTAGAAGTACCAGCACTAGGATTTAATTCATTATAAACAGATGCACCAATTAAACGCTCGCCAGTTTCTTTGTCCTCAACATAACCACTAATTGTGTGCTTTTGAGAATAAACTGAAAAGACAGTAAAAACAAAAACTATAAAAACCAACCCTTTCTTTCCCATATTCTAAAAAACTAAATTGTTGCAATAAATAATATTTGTCAAATATAAAACAATATGTTGAATTTAATATTGTGTAATAGAAAAATAAATTTTGCCAGAGATATAACTAAAAACCGCATTTAAAGATTATTTCAAAAACATTGTAGTACGATTAAGCATTTTAAATTATACAATATCGAAGTTTCTTTTTCAGTCAAAATCTCTAAACTTTTATGTTTTTTGTTATTCTCTCTTATATTTTACGTCTTTTTCATATATTTGCATACATTAAATAAAACGACATGGCTAAAATACTAATAATTGATGATGAGCGCAGCATTCGTAACAGTTTAAAAGACATTCTTACATTTGAAGACCACAGCGTTGATTTGGCGGCAGATGGAAAAGAAGGAATTATGTTCACCAAAGAAAACACCTATGATATTATCTTTTGTGATATAAAAATGCCGCAAATGGATGGAATTGAAGTTTTGGATTACTTGCATGAGCATAATCCCGAAATTCCAGTTGTTATGATTTCAGGTCATGGAACAATCGACACCGCAGTTGAAGCAATAAAAAAAGGAGCTTTCGATTTTATCCAAAAACCAATGGATCTTAACCGAATTATGGTTACTGTTCGTAATGCTTTAGAAAAAACCGACCTTATTCAAGAAACTAAAACACTAAAGAAAAAGGTTAATATGAAATATCAAATGATAGGCGAAGCAGAGCCTATTATTAAGGTAAAAAAAATGATTGAAAAAGTAGCTCCAACTGATGCAAGAGTTTTAATTACTGGTGATAACGGCACAGGAAAAGAAGTTGTTGCTCGTTGGCTACACGAAAAAAGCAACAGAGCAAATGCCCCATTTATTGAGGTAAACTGTGCAGCAATACCGTCAGAACTAATTGAATCTGAGCTTTTTGGACACGAGAAAGGAGCGTTTACCTCTGCAATAAAACAACGTAAAGGTAAATTTGAGCAAGCAGATGGCGGAACAATATTTCTTGACGAAATTGGAGATATGAGTTTATCGGCACAAGCAAAAGTTCTAAGAGCTTTACAAGAAAATAAAATAAACCGAGTAGGCAGCGATAAAGATATTAATGTAAATGTAAGAGTTATTGCTGCAACAAATAAAAATATTAGTGAAGAAATAGGGAAAAACAATTTCCGCGAAGACCTTTATCATCGTTTAAGTGTAATTTTAATACATGTTCCTTCACTAAACGATCGTAAAGATGACATTCCACTGCTTGCAGACCATTTTATTAACTTAGCATGTGAGGAACAAGGCGTTCAAATAAAAAAAATAGATAAAGATGCAATTAAAGCATTGCAAGACATTGATTGGACAGGAAACATTCGAGAATTTCGTAATGTTATTGAGCGTTTAGTTATTTTAGGAGGGGCTACTATTAAAGCAGAAGATGTAAAAGCATTTGCAAGACCATTATAAAAATAATACTGCAATAAACGTTTGTAAAATAATAACGTATGCAGAATTGAAGAAAATATTTTGTTGCTTTTGAGAGATAAGTTTATATTTGCAATTGAAATTTCAAAGCTACGAATTGCTTATTATTATTATAAATAAATATACAGAAAAAATAAAGGATATGTATAAAATCAACCAAGAAAAGCTACTCATCTGCTTAATGTTTGTTTTAACCATAGTTATTTCATTAGCTCCATTTTTTAATATTGGTTTTACTACTGCTGATGACCTCGAAAACTATATGAGTTTAAAAAAACATATGCTTTTTAGTGAAGCATGGATTTATACAAAAAATGCTGGTAGATTTTATTTTATTATTACAAAACCATTGTATTCATTGCCATATATTGGCGATAGCTTTTTATTAACTAAGATAATTCAAATCTTTTCCTTATTACTATCATATTCTTTATTTGCAATTCTCATTAAAAAACTCTTTAATTCTAAAGAATTAGCTCTTGTTTTATTTCTTTTACTTGTTATGGCGACATCGGCTTCAGAGAATTTTCACATTCCTTTTATCGCCTATCCTTTTTATTTTACATTCAGCTTCTCAATTTTAATTTGCTCTTTTTTACTATTTTTTAAATACACAGAAACTCAAAAATATAAATATGTTATTTTTTCTGCAATAGTTCTTTTTATTGCAATTTTATTTTATGAGACATATCTTGTCTTCCTATTATTTTTTTGCTTTTATATTTTCTTTAAAAACTTATCGTCCTCAAAAAGCTTAAAAAAACTATTAAAAAGCAATACTTTTTACAAAGAGTTAATACCAATAGTTTCTGCTGCGGTTTTATACGTTTTACTTTACTTTGGTTTTAGACTAATGTTTTTAAATGAAACCGAAATATATCACGGAAGCTCTTTTGCAAAAAACTTCAGTTTTGCAAATTATTTCTCATTAATTACTAACTTAACAAAAACAATACTACCTACTAATTTATATCATTTGTCGCAAAATTACATTATTCAAAACTCTTTGTCTTCTGGTGGACACATAAATAATTTTTGGCATATTCTACAAAACTCCAATTTATTATCAATTATAAATACAATAATTCAGATGGCATTATTTGTATTTATAGCCTTACGTTTCAATAAAAACATATCGTATAAAAAAATCCTAATCGGAATCCTTGTCGCTTTCTTATTTACTATCTCGGCTCACTCAATTTTGGGACTTTCCGAAAAATACAATGCTATCGAAAATGCGACTATTAAAGGATATGTAACTTCATATTTTGCTTATTTTGGGGTTTGGCTAATTATCTTACTTATGTCATATTTATTGATAAAATTGACACATAAAATTAAATATATAAAGTATGCTGTTATTGTAGTATTAAGTCTTGGATTGGGTTATGTGTCAATAATTACAAGTTACTCAAATGACCATTTAAGCAGAGGATGGAAAAAAAGCCAACTTAGGTTCACTTTATTGGATGATCTTTTAAAAGAAGGTGCATTTGACAATGTAGAAAATGGTTCTATTATTTATTCTCCCGAAATACAAAATTCTGACCCCTTGGGTGGTCTTCTTGCAGAACAAGATTTTGATTGGGCTACATATATTCAACTTAAATCACAAAGAGACTTTTATGTTGCAAAAAATCCGAAAAACCTAACATTATTAGCAGAGCAAAATCCTGAAGCTAAAATATATAGATTTATAAAAACTCACACTCAAAAAAACACAAACTTTATGTTTGTCATTGCCGAAATAAATAAATCTACTATTAATTTTGAAAGTATGGAGGATCAATTTATAACTGCAACTTGTAATAAAGCTGATATCCATTATTACTCGCCAACAAAAGATTTTATGTTCTCCTTTTATCCCAAAAATTCCGAAAACAAAACAGCAATAATAAACAATTGCGATTATATTAAATTGAACAATGGCTATAATCAAATAAATATAAATAACATAAACAAAAATGATAAAATAAGCTCATTCTCAATTAAGTCAGAGGTTGAAATATACTCTGAAATGTTTTCTATCACAAATATGATTACGAATTACACAAACAAAATAAATATTGTTGATAATAACAAGATTTTAACAAATTATTATAGCCTAACTGATACCCTAATTGTTGTGGAAAGCACAAATCCTTACCCGATAGGATTTATACCACTAACCTCTTTAGAGTCTGCATACTCAGCTATATCATTATCGGTAAACCTAGAAATAAGTAATCAACAAAAGGACAATAAAATTCAGATTATAACAGAAATTAGAGATGACCAAAATGAAATTATATATTGGACCAGCCATGTGTATTATGATATTCCAATAATTGATTTTAATGAAATTATAATTTTAGATGATCTAAAACAATATAAGCCGTCTTATCTAAAGTTTTTCTTATGGAATTCTGAAGCTTGTGAATTTACAATTAAGAAAATTAACAATGCTTCAATTAAAATAATTTAACAACAATTAAAGATGTTTTTTAAGCGTTTAATTATTAAAATATCAATTAATATTTTCAACACGAAGTATAACTGTTGAACCTTATTTACTTATGCCGCTGACTTATGGGTTTAACCAAAACAAAACTAAATAATATGCATAAAATCAACAACGAAAAATTATTCATCTACTTACTGTTTAGTTTAACCATAATTATTTCATTAGCTCCATTTTTTAATATTGGTTTTACTACTGCCGATGACCTCGAAAATTATATGACCTTAAAAAGACAAGTTCTTTTTAGTGATGCACAGACATATTCAAAAGTTGCAGGTAGGTTTTATTTTATTATTACAAAACCATTGTATTCATTACCATATATTGGCGATAATTTTTTATTAACTAAGATAATTCAAAACTTCTCCTTATTATTATCATATTCCTTGTTTTCAATTCTTATTAAAAAACTCTTTAAATCTAAAGAATTAGCACTTGCTTTATTTCTCTTACTTGTTATGGCGACAAGTGCTTCCGCAAATTATTATATTCCTTTCATCGCCTATCCTTTTTATTTTACTTTTAGCTTTTCAATTTTAATTTGCTCTTTCTTATTGTTTATAAAATACACCGAAACTCAAAAGTACAAATACGTTATTTTTTCTGCGATAGTTCTTTTTATCGCAATTTTATTTTACGAAACATACCTAGTTTTTCTAGTCTTTTTTTGCTTTTTTATTTTCTTCAAAAACTTATCGTCCTCAAAAAGCTTAATAAAACTATTAAAAAGCAATACTTTTTACAAAGAGTTAATACCAATAGTTTCCGCTGCAGTTTTATATGTCTTACTCTACTTTGGTTTTAGACTAATTTTTCTAAGTGAAACCGAAATATATCACGGAAGCTCATTTGCAAAAAATTTTGACTTTGCAAACTACCTCTCAATAATTACTAAGTTAACAAAAACAATATTACCTACTAATTTATATTATCTGTCGCAAGATATTATTATTCAAAACTCTTTGTCACCTACTGGACATATAAATAATTTTTGGCATGTTTTACAAAACTCTAACTTATTAACAATTATAAATACAATAATTCAGTTGTTTTTATTTGTATTTATAGCCTTACGTTTTGATGAAAAAATATCGTATAAAAAAATTCTAATCGGGATACTTGTCGCTTTCTTATTTACTATCTCGGCTCACTCAATTTTGGGACTTTCCGAAAAATACAATGCTATCGAAAGTGCGACTATTAAAGGATATGTAACTTCATATTATTCTTATTTTGGGGTTTGGCTAATTATTTTACTTATGTCATATTTATTGATAAAATTGACACATAAAATTAAATATATAAAGTATGCTGTTATTGTAGTATTAAGTCTTGGAATTGGGTATGTATCAATAATTACAAGTTATTCAAACGACCATTTAAGCAGAGGTTGGGAAAAAAGTCAGCTTAGATTCACTTTACTAGATGAACTATTAATAGAAGGCACATTTAACAATATAGACGATGGCTCTATTATCTACACTCCCGAAATGTATATGTCGGAATCTCTGGGTTACGTTCTTGCATCACAATATTTTGATTGGGCTACATACATTCAGCTTAAATCCCAAAAAGTTATTTACACCGCAAAAAATCACGAACAATTAAAAACATTAACAAACGCAAATCCTGAAGCTAAAATATATAGATTTATAAAAACTCATACTCAGAAAAACACCAATTTTATGTTTATCGTTGCTGAAATAAATAAATCTACTATTAATTTTGACAACTTGGAAGATCAATTTGTAACTGCAACTTGTAATAAAGCTGATATCTATTATTACTCATCAACAAAAGATTTTATGTTCTCCTTTTACCCCAAAAATACCGAAAATAGAATGGCAATAATAAATAATAGCGATTATATTAAATTAAACAATGGCTATAATCAAATAAATATTAATAATATCGACAAAAATGATAAAATAAGCTCATTCTCAATCGAATCAGAGGTGGAAATATATTCTGAAATGTTTTCGATTTCAAACATGATTACGAATTACACAAACAAAATAAATATTGTTGATAAAGATAGGATTTTATTAAATTATTATAGCCAAACTGACACCATAATTGTTGTAGAAAGTACAAATGCCTACCCACTCGGTTTTATACCAGCAGCAATTCCTTTAGAACCTACAAACTCAACTATATCACTATCCGCAAACTTCGAAATAAGTAATCAACGAAAAGACAATAAAATACAGATTGTAGTAGAAATTAGAGATGACAAAAATGAGATTGTCTATTGGACTAGCAAAGTATATTATGATATTTCAAAAATTGATTTTAGTGAAATTATAAGTTTAGATGATTTAAAACAATATAAACCGTCTAATTTAAAGTTTTTCTTATGGAATCCTGAAGCTTGTGAATTTACAATTGAGAAAATTAACAATATCTCGGTTAAAATAATTTAATCGTAATTAATTTTACTTTTTAATGTTTTTTATAATATAAATTGGACGATCTCTAATCTCAAATAAACTTCTGCCAAAATATGAAGATAATATTGTAATCATAAAACTTATTACAGTAAAACCAAGTGCTTGTAATATTACCATAGTTGTATATCCTGAGGGAGGAGTGTCATAAAAGAAATAGACTATTAATGTAAAAACAATAAAAACAAATGAAAACAAAAGAAAAGCTATCGAACAAAAAAGCGAAATCTTTAATGGTTTATTTGAAAAAGCAAAAATAGCCGTAAATCCTAATTTAAAAAGACTTTTAAAATTGTAATTGCTTATTCCGGCAAAACGAGCAGGAGCTTCAAACTCAAGTGTGTTAATTCTAAATCCAATTACCTGAATAAAACCTCTTAAAAATCGATTTCTCTCCCTATAGTTAGATTTTAAAACATTTGCAACATCTTGGGAAATTAAGAAAAAATCTGAAGCATTATTCTCAAAATTATTCTCAGATAGCCAATTTATAAGTTTATAAAAAACTTTGCTGGAGAACGAACTAAAGCCAATTTTATCATGTCTTTTAACCCTGTTCATTAAAACAATTTCAGAGCCTTTTTGATACTGCTCTAACATTTGGGCAATATATTCGGGAGGATGTTGCAAATCGGCATCCATACAAATCAGAATGTCATCGTCTGTGTGGTCAATTCCAGCAATCATCGCTGCTTCGTGTCCAAAATTTCGCGAAAACTCAATGACCTCAACCAAAATATTGCCGTTTTTAGACTCATTAGATATCTTTTTTAAAATTTCGGAGGAGTCATCCTTACTCCCATCGTTCACGAAAATTAAACGAAGTCGATATTCTTTTAACTCCAACAAACTTTTAGAAATACTTTCCCAAAATTGTAGCAATCCGTCTTGCTCATTGTAAACAGAAACTATAATGGATAATGACTTTGTCATTTTATTATTATTATATTTATTACAAATGTAAAATTATTATGGTAATTAAGACTTATGTTTTATAAAATAAAATAAAACTCATTTGATTATTAACTAAGCATTTCTTAAGGATGCCCCATAAACAATAACAACAAAACCCTTATAAAGCCTTTACAACCAGCCTGTTTAACAAAAAGATCAAGCGTTTAAAACAAAAATATTTAATTATCAAAAAAAAACTATAAGCGAGTGGCACCGAAAATAATTCAATAATAAATATCCACATTTTGAAACTATGTTTTTATAAAAACAATTATTTACATTACATTTGCCGAAATATTAATAGAACATTCTTTAAAACACTATAATATGCTATCAAGCTATCCAAAAACAAGACCTGTTTTATCTGATGCTTATCAAAAAATCTATAATGAGCACTATCATAAAAATCGAGAGGGTACAACTACTGCATCATTCTTATCAAAAATGATGGAATCGTGGTTACATAAAAAAGTAGCAAGAGATGTCAAAAACGTAGAAAACAAGTCAACACTTGAGATTGGTGCAGGAACACTAAATCAGTTTGAATATGAAAACACAAAGCCCTATGACATAATAGAACCATTTACTGAGTTATACAAAAACTCTAAATATTTGCCTCAAGTCAATAAGATATATAAAGATATTGCCGAAATTGAAAAATCTCAACAATATGATAGAATTACCTCAATTGCAACATTTGAGCATATTACTGATTTACCAAAAGTTGTAGCAAAAACGGGACTACTATTAAAAACAGGAGGCACATTACGCGTTTCTATTCCAAACGAGGGTACAATACTTTGGAAATTAGGATGGAAATTAACAAGCGGAATTGAGTTCAGACTAAAATACAAATTAAAATATGAAACTTTACTAAAATATGAGCACGTAAATAATGCAAATGAAATAGAAGATGTACTAAAATACTTTTATGCAAATGTCAAATGTTCGTGTTTTGGACTAAGTCGTCGATTTGCGTTTTATAGATTTTATGAATGTTCTAATCCACGTATCGATGTTGCCGAAGATTATCTAAAATAGCCACTAAGACTTATTATTGCGCCAATTTATTCATTAGCAGTATATAAAACTAAAGCATCACAACTAAATTTCACATTAGATACTTTAGTGAACTGAAAATATCCTGACATTTTGTCATATATTTAATGGAAATTTATTAAATTTGCATTTTAAATAATAGATGTGTATAAATTTATGGATTTGCAAAGCATAAAACAAAGGTTTGAAATTATTGGAAATGCGACGGGTTTAAATCGTGCCTTAGATATTGCCGTACAAGTTGCTTCAACAGATTTATCCGTTTTAATTACTGGTGAAAGTGGCGTAGGAAAAGAAAGAATTCCCCAGATAATACATTCGCAAAGCTTACGCAAGCACAATAATTATATTGCTGTAAATTGTGGTGCTATTCCTGAAGGAACAATCGACTCCGAATTATTTGGACATGTTAAAGGCTCATTTACAAGTGCACATAGCGATAGAAAAGGGTATTTTGAAGAAGCGAATGAAGGAACAATTTTTTTGGATGAAGTCGCCGAATTACCACTTTCGACACAAGTTAGATTGCTTAGAGTTTTAGAAACAGGTGAGTTTATAAAAGTTGGTTCATCTAAAGGTCAAAAAACAAATGTAAGAGTGGTTGCAGCAACCAATGTAGATTTATCCGAAAGAGTGGCGAAAGGTAAGTTTAGAGAGGATTTATTCTATCGACTAAATACAGTACCGATATTTATCCCACCACTAAGAAACCGTCAAGAAGATATCCACTTGCTTTTTAGAAAATTTGCCTCCGATTTTGCCGACAGATATCGTATGCCACTTATTAAACTTACAGATGACGCAATACAGGTGTTAAGAACATACCGATGGCCTGGAAATATACGACAACTAAAAAATATTACAGAACAAATATCTGTTATCGAAGAAAAAAGGATTATAACCGCTGATATTCTTAAATCTTATCTCGTCGGTGCTGACTCGACAAACTTGCCAGCTGTAATCAAAAAACAAAACCAATTTGAAGATTTTTCTTCGGAACGCGAAATTCTGTACCAAGTTTTGTTTGACATGAAAAAAGACATGAATGAGCTAAAAATGCTCGTGAACAACATTATTAAGCAAAGTCCCGATGTAAAAATTAACGATTACGGAACAAAAATTGTTAAAAACTTTGATGAAGACATTAAAATGGCTGATATTAAACCGCTATACCATGATGATAACTTAAACAGCCAAGACGACTATGAAGACCGTGGAGAATTTGTAGAAGAAGTGTTATCTTTGCAAGAACAAGAAAAAGAATTAATAATCAAATCATTAGAAAAAAACAATAGCAAAAGAAAATTAGCAGCCGAAGAATTAGGAATCTCAGAAAGAACATTGTATCGAAAAATTAAAGAATACGACATTACAAAATGAAAATAAAGATTATATATTTTATTCTTATTTGCATGGGGTTGGTTACTATTAACTCATGTAAAGGTAGCTATTCATTCACTGGGGCAGATATTGACGCAAATATTAAAACTATCACTATTGAGTATTTCCAAAACCGTGCTAGTTTAGTACAACCAAACCTAAGCAATGTTTTTACTGAAGCTCTAAAAGATAAATTTGTCTCCCAAACAAACCTTGAACTTATTAACTATAATGGAGACTTGAAACTACAAGGCGAAATAACAAACTATAATGTCACAGCACAATCCTTTCAAGGTAACGAAACTGCAGCTTTAAACAGACTTACAATAACTGTTAGAGTTAAATATACTAATAGCATAGAGTCCACAAAAGATTTTGACACAAGCTTTTCAAGATATGCAGATTTTCAAAGCTCACAAAGCCTTTCGGCTGTTGAAACAAACCTAATTCAAGAAATTAGCGAAGAGCTTGCAATTGATATTTTTAATAAAGCCGTAGCTAACTGGTAATAATGAATAAAGAACAATTCATAGAATATGTAAAAGATTTCAAGACGCTTGATAACAAAAGCCTCACTGAAATAAACTTACTTATTGATGAATTCCCGCATTTTCAATCGGCTTGGGTATTATATGCAAAAAACTTGCACAATATTAACGATGTTAGATTTGAAAGCAAACTAAAAATTGCTGCTATACACGTTCCAGACAGAAAAGTTCTTAAACATATTATCGAAGATAAATACCAGCCTTCTGAAACAATATATATTGAAAAGAATGAAACAACTGAAGATATAGTTGAAGTAAAAGATTTTGAAACTAATTCAAATATTCTAGCTAATACAAACACACAAGCTCTAAATAAAGAAATTGAACAAATAAATGAACAACCTATACCTAGTACAACCGAAGAAATCCTAAAACCGAAACAAGAAAAAGTAAAAAATAACGATGCAGAACTGCAAAACATCGAAGATAACACACTTGTCGGCGAAGATAAAAACATAAAACCTGACATCATTGAAGAAAATGTTGGAGATCTCGTTCTTAAAAATATCAACAAAACGCAGTTACCAAAACTTGATAGTATTGAACCCAAACCTTTGATTAGGGAAGAAGATAAAAACATAGATGTTGACAGTCAAATTGTTGCCAATAATGAAGATACTACCCCAATTGCTGAACAAGTTGAAAATAATATTTCAGAAAAAGCTTCAGCAACAGCAGACGCAACATGCGATAACAATCTCATAGACAGCCCACTATGCGATTCTGTAGAAAACAGCATCAATAAAACTGATACCTCGGCTGCTGACAGAATTTTACAAACTATAAATGATATTAAAACGGGAGATATTAACGTAGTAAGAGAAACTTCCATTTCAGATGATAAAATCTCCGACTTGCAGAAAATAATTGAACAGAGATTGGCAGAATTACAAGTATCTAGTGTTGAAAATGATGAAAATGTCAATTTAAAAGACAATAATACTATTGGTATTGCTATCCCACAAGAAAAAACTGTGGCAGAAGAAGATTCAAAAAACATAGAGATTGACGATATTATTGATTTTGAAAAAATAGGAGGGGAAGAAAAAAAGAATTTATCTGATAAGGAATATGTTAAGCCAGAGCTAAAAAAGGAGGAATTTCTTGACTTTGATTTTAACAAAGAAGAAAAAATACTAGATAGTAAAGAGCAAAAAAATGAAATAATAGATAAATTTATTGCCTCCGACCCACGAATAGTACCACAAAAAAACTATACGCCTAATGGCTCATTTGCAACAGACACAGTGCTATCAGATAATGATGAATTATTTAGCGAAACTCTAGCAAAAATATATGTTAATCAACAGCACTTTGATAAAGCAATTTTAACTTATGAAAAATTATGTTTGAAATATCCCGAAAAAAGTATTTACTTTGTGCGTCAAATTGAAAAAATTAAAAATTTAATAAAAAATAAACAGAATTAGTTATGTATATCTTTTTCTCAATAATGATTATCGTGTGTGCAATACTTTTAATTTTAATCGTACTTGTACAAAATAGTAAAGGTGGTGGGTTGGCTTCTGGCTTTGGTCAAGGAAATCAAGTTATGGGTGTTAAGAAAACAGCCGACTTTTTAGAAAAAGCGACTTGGACGCTTGCTGTAGGGCTAGTAGTTTTTTGTCTATTAGCTAGTTTCTCTATTCCCGACCGTAAAGTACAAGAACCTATAAAAACAGAACGCCCAATTCAGAATACACCAACTGGTCCTGCAACTCCAGCTCCACAGGGAGAATAATTTAAATTTACTCTGTGTAGAAAAAGCATCTTACTTCTTTTGAGTGAGATGATTCAATTGTGTTTATCAATAATGGCACATAGTTTCTTTATTTTTTTTAAATAAACTTTTATAAAAATATTAGACGGTTTTTAGTTTAATAGTAAATTTTGGTTTAAGTTTGTAAAAGAAATCTCGAAAATAAAACCAAACACCTTGAACAGACAAGAAGCTGAAATAAAATTAAAAAATATTTTTGGATTTGATCACTTTTATGATGAGCAATGGGAAACTATTGACTTATTATTTCAAGGAAAAAAAGTTCTATTAATCGAAAAAACTGGATTTGGAAAATCACTTTGTTTTCAATTTCCAGCAACTCAATTTCAAGGACTGACTATTATATTTTCACCTTTAATTGCTTTAATGAGAGACCAAGTTAAAGGACTAAACGAAAAAGGGATAGACGCAAAATATATAAATTCCGAACAAACTCCACAAGAAAACTCCCAAACAATTCAAGATGCAATAGAAGGGAAATTAAAGATTTTATATATCGCTCCAGAAAGACAAGAAAACCAAGAATGGATTACAGCCACAAGAAAAATGAATTTGTCTATGATTGTAGTTGATGAGGCTCATACAATTTCTGTTTGGGGACACGATTTTAGACCTGCATTTCGAAGAATAATAAATCTTGTAAAACTTTTACCCCAAAATTTGCCTGTATTAGCAACAACCGCAACAGCAACAAAACGTGTGCAAGAAGATATAGAAAAACAAATTTCTGGGGACATTCAAACCATTAGAGGCGAACTAATTAGAGACAACTTTGGATTGTATGTTATCAAAGTTGAGTCAGAGGATGATAAGCTATTATGGTTAGCAGAGAATTTATCAATAATGGAAGGAAATGGAATCATTTATACTGGTACAAGAGTTAATACAGAAATTTATTCAAGATGGTTTGAATTTACAGGTATAAAAACAACAGAATATAATGCAGGATTAGACGCTAACTCAAGAAAAGAAATCGAAAAGGGCTTGATGAGTAACAAATGGAAGGCCGTAATATCTACAAATGCACTTGGAATGGGAATCGACAAACCCGATATTCGATTTATTGTTCATACACAAATCCCAGCATCTCCAATTCATTATTATCAAGAAATTGGCAGAGCAGGAAGAGATGGAAAACCTACACAACTAATTCTGTTTTATAACTCAACTAAAGATAAAAACGAAATAGAAGAAGACTCTAAACTGCCAAAAGCCTTTATTGACGGTGCACGCCCTAGTCTAAAAAATTACAAGAAAGTAATTGATGCACTCAAAACAGAGCAATTGGGCGAACGGCAAATAATAAAAACTACCAATTTAAAACAAACTCAAATTAAAGTTATTAAAGCTGATTTAATTGAGCAAGGTATTATTAAAGAAGTGATTTATGGACGTACAAAAAAATACGAATATCAATTTAATGCTCCCGAGCTTAATACAAAAGCTTTTGATGATTTAAGAGAGCTAAAACTAAAGGAATTAAACTCAATGTTAGAATATATAAATATCACTAGTTCGAGAATGAAATTTCTATGTGATTATTTAGGCGACAATTCTCACACTCAGTATCTTAATTGCGATAATACAACACTTGAAAAGTTAAAAGTAAATCCAAAAGACAGTACAAAACAAAAACTTTTAGAACATAGAGAATCTTACTTTCCTGAATTGTTAGTTGAAAGTAAATCGTCTAAAATTATAAATGGTATTGCGGCAAGTTATTATGGCACATCAAGCATTGGAGCGGCATTACACAGAAGCAAATATGAAAATGGAGGAGATTTTCCAGACTTTTTACTAAAGCTTACTTTAAAAGCATTCCGAAAGAAATATGAACAACAACATTTCGACTTAATTCTATATGTTCCTCCAACCGAATCGGGAGATTTAGTGAAAAATTTTGCTGAAAAGTTATCTCAAGTTTTAAATATTCCAATATCACACAAGCTTATAAAAACTGGTACAACACAAGCCCAAAAAGCATTAAAAAATGCATGTTTAAAAAAAGATAATGTATCCAAAAAATTTAGCTATTCTGACCCAAAAGAAATATCTGGCAAATCAGTTATACTTTTTGATGATATATTTGATAGTGGAGCAACAATTAAAGAAATAGCAAATATTTTAACTAAATTTGGAGTTGTGAAAATTGCACCATTAGTTATTGCAAAAACAGTGGGTGGAGATATTTAAAAGATTAAAAATGAATGAAGAATTAGCATATTGGTTAGCTTTGGCTCATATTCCAAAGATTAAAACAAAGACAAAGAATGAAATTATTGTTCATCTTTTTGAGCAAGCAAAAAATATAATCGATTTTTTTCAATTTGAGGTTTCTACTTGGAGCCATGATTTTGGACTAAACCAATCTGAAATAGAGCTTTTCCTTGAGGCAAAGAATGAATTGCCAAATTATGCTTTTTTGGTCGAAGATCTTTTAGAACAAGGGTATAATATACTCCCTATCACTTCTCCAGATTACTCACCAACATTAAAAAAAAACTTAGGTAGAGTACACGCTCCGCAAGTTATTTACACAAAAGGAAATCTTCAGATAATGAAGGAACAATCAATTGCAATAGTGGGTTCACGAAACGCAAATGATGACTCAATACGATTTACTGATAATATTGCCAAAAAAGCATCTGTAGAGTATAAAGTTGTAGTTAGTGGTTTTGCAAAAGGTGTAGATAAACAAGCTCTTGATTCGGCACTTAAACACAAAGGACAAAGTATAATTGTTTTACCACAAGGGATAGCGACATTTCAATCGGGATTTAAAAATTATTATAAGCAAATAATTAATGGCGATGTTTTAGTTTTAAGCACATTTTATCCAAAAGCACCCTGGAGCGTTCAACTTGCTATGGCTCGCAATCCGATTATTTATGGACTGGCATCCGAAATTTATGTGGCAGAATCAAGCGAAAAAGGTGGAACTTGGTCGGGAGTAATGGATGGATTAAGAAAAAAACGAACAATATACGTAAGACAACCAAACCCAAAAGAAAAAAATGCTAATAATATTCTAATTTCAAATGGAGGTAAAGCTGTTGATATTAATGGAAATATTACTGACTATGAAATAAAAAATAACGATAAATCATTACTTTTTGAACCAAACTCTAATGAGGTAGAAGAAAAAATTATTGCGTTTTTAAAAAAAGGCGTTTTTTCTGCAAAAGAAATAGTAAGTTTTTTAAAAATTGACTGGAACTCAAGACAAGTTTCAAACTTTCTAAAAAACAAAAGAGATATAATCACAATACAAGGAAAACCTTTAAAGTTTACACATCACAATAAATCAAATCTGGCACAAAAGACATTGTTTGACAATCTATAAGGTGGTTTCGAGACATTTTGGCTAAGGCCAAAACCCTCAACCATCTTAGTGCATGTTTTAATAACAACGAACATCTCTGTGTCTTTTCTCTGTGATTCGCTTCGACGTTGCTCAGTTCGACACTTCGGCGTTGCTCAGTGCTGGCAAGCTCAGCACATCGCAGTGCATCGCAATCGAACAAGGAACCCAGAACAACGAAACAAAAAAACTTTGCGTCTCTGTGTCCCTGCTAAACAAGCACCTAATCGACAATAACCTGCCCCGTCAAAACTTTTTCTTCAGTATAAATTTCTATAGTATAAGTTCCTGAAACAAAAGTAGATATGTCTATTGAAGTAAAGTTGACTTGTGTGTGTTTTTCGTAAATCATTTGCCCAAAAGTATTGTATATTTTTATTAAAGTGATTTCTCCTTGAGTAAGATTAATAAAAACTTTATCGCTTGCAGGGTTTGGATATAGACTAAAACTTGTTTCTGAAATATCTCCAATATTTGTTGGGTCAATAACATGAATATAATCTGTTAGAGTTTTATAATCATTACCACAGCCATAACTAAACGCTTCTAGTTTTACTGTAAATAAACCAACAGATGTATATGTGTGCCAAGGGTTTGTTTGAGAAGAAGTTTCCCCATTACCAAAATCCCACGAATACAAGTTAGCATTTTCACTATTATTAATAAAGAAAGCAGTAGCATCTGGAAGTGATAGATTGGTTTCATAAGCAGAGAAGTCAGCAACAGGATTTGGTGCCACAGTAATTTCTGCCATTTTGGTAACAGTATCATTACTAATGTCTCCATAGGCAATTAATTCAACTGTATATTCGCCTTCTAATGGAATAAATTCTAGATTCTCATCAGTACTTGTAAAATTCATAGGTCCAGAAATTGTCCATAAGTATGAATTTGCGTTTACTGAATTATTAATTAAATTAATATAGTGCCCCTCACAAATTCCAGTATTTCCAAACTCAAAATTTGCGATTGTAAAATCTTCTGGATCAATATATAAAATCCCATCACTTGATGTAATATTTGATGTTAAATTTACAATATTTATAGCACGAATACTAAAGAAATATTTTGTTCCAGCAATAAGATTTAAACCTGTATGATTAACTTGGGTTTCAGTGCCAATATCTGTCCAATCAACAACATCAGAGGCTCCAGAAGTTAGCCCAACGCAATATTCGTAAGAAGTTACATAAGAATTTGGTTCATTTGCTGGTGTCCAGTTTGCCGAGAGACTTGTTCCAATATATGTTGTGTCACTATCAAGTCCTAGTCCATCACTAACGCTTGCAATATCTTCGGGTGCTGTCCAATCAATATTTACATCTGTTCCATTTGAATTAGCGAAGTTTCCAGATGCATCTGTAATAATTGTCTTTATTCTACAAGCAGAATTTGTCTCTCCAATATTTTGATATCGCACTTCTTTATTTGCACCAACAGTAATAGTTTCGGTAGAATTCCTGTTTTTGTAAACCTTAACATCATCATATTCAACGTTACAATTACCAGTTCGTAAGGATAGTGAACTCCCGGCAATATGTGGGTTTGAATCTGTCCAACTTGAAGCTAAAGCATTATTTTGATAAGCTTTAATTTCTCCAGTATTAGTATTAAATATTACTTTGTAATCATACCATACTCCTTCATTTACATTTACATGGTCATCTGTTTGAATTTCAATCGTATTATCAGTACATTTATATATTTGACAAGTGTTTTGGTCGACTCTAAAATAAATCATATAAGAATTTCCACGTTGTTCGAGTTCAGAATCACTACAATAAAAATATAAGCCAGCTCTGCGATTATCTCCAGTACCATCGATTTTCATTTGCCAATGATAAAGATAAATGTCTCCTGAAATTTGAGATACATTTGTATAAATATTATTATTAGAAAGCGATTCGTCTGATTGCATTAAATGTCCGTTATTTATTGACCAAGTTCCTGATAAATTTGTCCAGTCGGAATGAATTTCGCTTTGAAAGTTATCATTAAAAAAGCTATAATCATTATTTGCTCGCCACTCAACTCCATCATTATCAAGAACTTGGTAAAACTTGGTGTCAACGGCTTCATTATCTGTATCTGTAAATGTTGCTGTAAAATCTTCTGATGTCCATTCGTTGGCAGTTACTGACGTTTCGGGTGGAACGTTATCTTGTATGCAATTCCAAACTCCTTTAAAACCACTTTTTACAGTTGCTCCGTCGGTATGTACTTTAATAGTTAAAGCGTTCCCTGTTGAAGCAATTGTGCCAGGGTTTCCTGTTGTATTGCAAAATTTACCTAAGGAAGTCGAACTTGTATTTACTCCGTCAAATATTTCTAAGTAATCGTAGTTGCACTCTGTTCCACTACCTGCTTCAATGTCAAAAACAGGAAATTCGAGAATTACTTGCGTTGCTCCAGTAGGTGCAATTGTGAATGTATAATCAGAACTATTAAAATAATCTTTATTAGGTCCTCCAAGATCATAAAATATTCCATCGCATGGATATACTGCACAATCAGTAAATTTATCTCGAATTAAATCCCAAAGCTCTGTATATCCGTCATCATTGCCAAGTGCCCATATTCCAATTCCAGCAATTCCCATCATATTTACAAGATCGTATCTATATCCCAAACTTATCTCATCATCACAAAAGCACTGTCGCCAGTTTGATGAGTAATAAGTGTAGTATGGCGTAAAGCTTGTTGGTTCCCATTGACGATTAGAATAGTTTCCCAAATCGTTGTCTTTAATGGCTTTATATGTTCTAGAACTTACAGAGCTTGTTGTATTTGATGGCACAGTCGAGCCTTCTGTATTCCATTCGCGTCCGTAATATGGTAGTCCGAGAATAATTTTTTGCCGACTTGCTCCTTGTGATTGATAATAGTTTAGAGTTTTAGCAAGATTGTAATTAGATAAATCAAATGTGTATAAAGGTGCTGATGGACCAGCTACAGAGCTTCCTCCATAATAGTAATCATAGCCCATGATTGTGTAGAAATCAATATAAGGATTAATTGCTGGTTCGTTAAAAAGATTACCCCAATCGACTGCGGGAGTGCAGACGCTTACTATTGAGCCAGGAATTTCTGAATGCATTTGTGTGCAAAGGTCTATTAAAAATGCTGTAAATTCTGATTCTAAAGATGATGAAACACTTTCAAAATCTATATTGACACCCGTTGCTCCTTTTGTTTGTAGCATATTTATAAGGTTGTCTATAAGAGTTTGTTTAGCTGTTGAATTAGCGAAAAATGTTGCATGATTTGTAAACAAAGTAACACAAAGACTAACTCTGATACCATTTGCAAGAGCCTCATCAACTACGCTAGAAGTTGCCCAACCATGAGTATTGTTAGCATTACCTGTATTAGGATTAACTTCGTAAGAAAAGAAACACAAATCAGATAAAAGCGACCAATTATAGTTTGCTTCTAAGCCATTTGCCCAGTATGGATGCCATCCAAAAACTATTTTATTGAGATTGCAAGTTTTACTTGATTTGTTTTGTATAATGCTTGCTGGGACATTTAATTCATAATATTCTTCGGCAGTAATTCCAAGAGAATTATAATATTCCTGCTGCTCTTGATGAATTGATTTATGATTATTTTCTTGAGCTTTAACAATTACTAAAACAAAAATAGCAGATAGTAATAATATGATTTTTTTGGTTTTCATAAGATTAGTAAAATGGTTTGTATTGGCAAATTTACAAAAAAACCAATAGATTTTCTATTTATTATTTTATTATTTTACAAACCCCTAAGAATTTTGTCGTTGCAAATAAGATGTTTATCAATCTGTATGATCTAATTCTTCGTAAATTGAGTTTTTTGAAATAAACTCAGGTACAAGTTGTTTCATCATTTTTACTATTTCAAAGTTTTCGGCGATTTTTGCAGTCTCAATTAGATGGTCTATTTCCAACTTTACTTCGTTTGGTTTATATTCTCTAACTTTTGCTATCATTATTTGAGGATGATAAGTTGGAATAGTGTTTTCTTTATTTGCAAGCAACTCCTCATATAGTTTTTCTCCTGGTCGCAAGCCTGTATATTTTATTTGGATGTCTTTTCCAGGTTTTAATCCAGATAATGAAATCATTTTTTGTGCTAGATGAGCAATTTTTACAGGTTCTCCCATGTCAAAAATAAATATTTCTCCACCTTCGCCCATATTGCCAGCTTCTAATACAAGTTGACAAGCCTCGGGGATAGTCATAAAAAATCTTGTTACTTCTGGATGAGTAACAGTAATAGGACCCCCTGCCTGTATTTGCTTTTTAAATCGAGGTATTACTGAGCCACTTGATCCAAGCACATTACCAAAGCGTGTAGTAATAAAGGTAGTGTTTTTATCACCAGCTAAGGACTGTATATATATTTCGGCAATACGTTTGCTTGCCCCCATAACATTTGTTGGGTTAACAGATTTGTCTGTACTAACCATTACAAATTTTTTGACACCATGTTTTTTTGACGCATCTGCAATTGTTTTTGTGCCTAAGACGTTTGTAGTGATAGCTTCAGAGGGATTGTTTTCCATCATTGGAACATGTTTGTAGGCTGCTGCATGATAAACATAATCAGGTTTAAATTCGGAAAAGATTTTTTCTACAAGAAAAACATTTTTAATGTCTCCAATAATAATCTCAATATTATGAAATTTAAAATCTTCTTTTATTTCGAGTTCAATATCATAAAGTGGAGTTTCTGCAATATCGAAAAGAACGATTTTTTTTGGCATAAAGGCGGTTAGTTGTCGCACTATTTCGCTTCCTATTGAGCCAGCAGCACCAGTAACTAAAACTGTTTTATTAAGAACTTTTTTTCTAATTCCTTCTTTATTCATTTTAATTTCTGCTCGCTCCAAAAGATCTTCAATTTTAATCTTTTTTAATTGGTTGATATTAAGCTCGCCATTTATCCATGATGAAACTTCAGGTATAATTTTTACCTCAACATTTTGGGCTAAGCAAAGCTCTATAACATGTTTTTTACGAACGCCAGGCATGTTGCTTTCAGCAATAATTAGGCTTTTTATTTTTTTTGTTCTTAAAACATCTTCGAGATTGTTAAGATGATAAACCTTAACTCCATCAATTTTATTACCGGTTACTTTAATATGATGATCAACTAATCCAATTACACGGTATTAGTTTTGGTATCACGGTCGAAAGTCTTTTTTGTTATCAAAGCCAATTCTCCAGTACCATATATTAAAACACTATCTCTCTCTCGTTTTGGATTATTGAACTCAATATACATGTTTTTGACAAGT
>JAQVOR010000011.1 GCA_028702535.1 Bacteroidales bacterium | reverse complement strand
CAAAAAATTGCATTGGTAACTGGTAAAAACAATTCGAAGTTAATAATCAACGAAAAAGGAGAGGTCTGCAAAAATATTTAAATCATTAAATGCAATTTGTCCGATACTGTCTGTCAACTGGCAATATTTACCAAATTGATTCTAAACTAGCACTTTACACCAATAACAGAGATGTATTCATTTCTTTAACAACTACATTTAGAAAATTTATAATTAATGATAATCATTTAAATCGGAACAATTTGCGAGTATAGATCGATAACGACACGCTTTGGCGTTCAGTGTAAGTAGTTTTGGGGTAATAACTAATAAAATTATTATTATGGATTCAAAAACTACATTAAGAAGTTGGTCTAATCCACATAGCAGCAGCAAAATAAGCAAACAGATGAAAGGTATAATTATTGATTACATTGAAGACAAGGGCTTTGGTTTTATTATGGATGAAAACCAAGAAAAGCGTTTTTTTCATATCTCTGATATAATAGAACGGAGGAAATTTTTAGATAATATTCCTGATTATTATTTCACAGATTGGATCGAAAGAACATGTTATGTTGTTGAATTCACTCCTACTGAAAATACTAAAGGCTTAAACGTAAAGGATGTTAAATTAACAAGTCAAATATTTGATGAAAGAACAAAAGACTTAGAATTTGAGGCAAGAATAGTAGATGTCGAATACTATGTTGATTCATTAACACGAACAGTTTCTGGAATTAAAAACGGCATGTCTGACCCCATTGGTTCTACAGCTGGAAGTAATGGCACATTTAGAATGGGCTATCCAGAATACGTAAGGGAATTAAATATACATTTCCGAAGAATTGATGATATTGGTTGGGGCACAATAGATGTACGTGAATTAGCTTTATCGATTAATAATAGAAGAAGTATTACAAATAAATTTATAAGTACTCTGAAAAATAAACTTGTTGGAAAAACAGTAGATATGGTCTTAGAAAAATCACAATTGATGATTAAAGATAGTTCTATCCTTGGGATGTAGATTTGGAATAGTCGAAATATTTTGCTTATTTTATAATTTAAAACCAAAAGCATGAAGAGATTAGATTTAAAATTCAAAGTAAAGTTAAACTTAATACTAAGTTTATGCTTATCAGTGTTTTTCGTAGCATGTATTACAAATAATGAAAAAGAAGCAGATGTTAAAGATGATAAGCCTATAATTGAAGATACAGAGGAAAAACAATTAGAAGAAAGCAATGATACCCTTGTATTAATTGAGTTAACTGAAGATTGGAATGAACTATTAGTAAAGCAGGACCTTGATGGTTTGATAGAAATGTATGGAGAAGAAGTTTCAACATATGGTTCATTTTATTCAAAAGAACAGGTTTTAAAAAATAAGAAGCAATTTTTCGAGAAATATACTGACTTTAATCAAAGTATTACTGGAGAAATAGAAATAGAAAGAATAGATAACAAACACTACAAACTCTTATTTCCTAAAAGAACAAATTATAATCGAAATACATACGATGTTCAAGGCATATTGGTGTTTCAAAGAGTGTCTGATCAATGGAAAATTGTGCTTGAGAGTGATTCCCAAACTGATAAAACTCTGCAGGAAATAAAAGCAAAAAAGATTACGCTTGATATAGTCGAAAAAATAGTAACAACATCACCTCGCTTTAATGAATTAACTGATGGTCTTTATGAAGCCGTTGTTGCAAATGGGGGGATTACATTTGGCTATGCTTTAGTTGGTGGGCCTAATGAAGAAGATAATCCTTGGAGTTACTCAGAAACATATGACTTTAAGCTTTATGAATCTTATACTGACAGAATTGTAACTATTACATACTTTACTTTTGATCCTTACGAGTTACAATTATATGAAAATAGTGAGCCTATTGAATTTAATAGAGATTTGTTTATCGAATGATGCAGATTCCTTTGACGTATAAAAATGTTAAAGTGATAGTAAAAGTATTTGTAAACTTTTGGAGTTCTAAAAATTATTTGTAATTTTATACGTGTTTGGTTATATCAAATTTAAATTATAATTGTTATGGAGGGTATTACTGTCGTTTTTAATTTAGGTATTGTTGTTGTATTCTTTGGTGTATCTTTTCTAGGTTTAAGCTCATTGTAAGATAGAGTTGAAGCTAAAGATATGGATGAATCTAGACATGAGAAGGTACTTAGACTAATAAAACATATGCAGTATTTAGTATATATTATAACAATTCTTCTTGCTTGGTTTGCCATTTATATATCAGCTGTTGATGATTGGGGTTAGAAAGATCTTTTCAACGCAGATGTTTGGGGGACTATTTGTATAGCTTTTTTAATTGCAATTCCTATCATAATTATTAGAGCATTTAGAAATAAGTGATTAAATAATTATAAATTTTAGTTTGTTATAATATAGACTTTGAAGTAAATAGATAAAAATGCAATGTATGGTTAGCATTATTAACTTGGTTTAAAGAAAGGTCTGAAAGAAAAGATTTTATTTATCAATTCAATGAATCAGCTAGATTAGCTTTCATAGGTGGTCAAACAGATACTTTTTTAAAGGCAAGTATTACTTTTGGCAACTCAAGCTATAGACACGCTTTTTCTAAAGCTTTTGGCGGAGGGTTTAGAATTAAAGCAGAAGCAGGAGGTGTTCTTACTCGTAATGATGTAAAATCAATAGATAAAAAAATCAAATCCTACTTCTGCCAATAAATTGGAGGCAATGTAAACGTCAGTAAATAACTAAACAGACAAAAACCATATCGAACTCAGGTTATTATTGTAAGACCTCTGAAAAAATTGGCAAAGTCATTTGTACAGTAGAAGCTTTTTTCTGCAAAAACAGGGTAATAATTGAATACAACAAGAAAGGCGAAAGCAGCTGATAATCAAGGGTCGGTCAGCAGTTCTGAAATCTGATGAAAGTTTAAGCTTATTTTGAAATGTTTGGAATAATAAGGAAATTTAATTGGTATCATTGGGACTAAAAAAAGCTAAACCTACTAATCGTGAATTTATTTTTCAAGTCAAAAGTCAAAACTAAAAAAAAAGAGTTATTTTAGCCAACTTACAAACCAGAATAAAATGATTGCTTTTAATGACATTAAGGAATTAGTATCTGCTCTGAAGAGAGAAGAAAAGCTTATTTCGGAAATGTTTAGCAAAAGAAAATCTCTTAATTACAAGTATAGCTACGCCTTAGAATTAGTTGACAATGATGAAGACCGAATAAACTTTCTGATACAGAGATCTGTAATTAGAGAGAATGGAGGTTTTTTAGAAATTGACGACCAATTTGTTGAGTTTTTTGAGCAGGTTCTAGATGTAAATGAGGAAGTTAATCTATCCTATATTAATGAAAATATCAAAAACATTAAAGAAAACATAGACTATTTTCTAAATGAAAACAATGAAAATCGAAAATATAGCTACTTAAAATTCATAAAAAAAACTCTCAGAAAAATGGGAATCATTACACTTAGAAGTGTGGTAGATTTAAGACGAAATATTGAGAATACTTTTAAAAATGAAGCTAACTATAAGAATAAACAGCTAAAACTAGAAAACCTTGATGAGAAAAGAATAATTATTACTAATTTAATCAAGCACACTCTATCGCTAATTAATGAAGAAGAGCTAACCTTTTTTAAGAATGCTTTGGATGAGGAATTACACCGAATAATAATTGACTTAAAACTACAACTTGGGGAGTGTTCTCATAATCTGATAGAAATAGAAAAACAGATAATTGATTATCTCAATCAAATAAAACATCAAGGAAAATTTATCGAAAAACTGAGAAAATTAAAATATTTAAAAGATCATTTTACGATTGAGGCCGAAACAAACATCAAATTAGTACTCGCAAATAAAAATCTAGTGATTTTTGAACCACGGATAAGTGAACCATTAAATTTATCAGTAGATTATCTTAGAGAAAATGAAAACGCATTTGATGCAATTAAAAGAGTTGCAAAAAACCATAGAGGTAGAAAAATATTTAAACGATTAATTGCTGATAACATTTCGGATGAATATATAGAAAATAGTGTTGAAGAAGAAGTGATGATAAATTTAGAAGAAGTGAAGAATCATTTTATAGCGACTAGTGATAACTTATTTAACTTTATTATTAATTATAATTTCTTAAAAGAAGTAGATTTTAACGAACGTGTAACTATATATTGTCAAATGGTTTCGCAATATGAGCAAGAATTGTTGGTAGAAGATGACTTTCAACAAATAAACGATATTGAATACACATTAGTTTATCCTAAATAAAATTATGAAAACAAAATACACCTCCGATATATTTGAAATCCTTCGTAAGGGGCAATTTATTTGTTCTAATAGTCCCAATGAGCAAATGCAAACTCTTTATAAAATTTTAGAAGATGAAAGTACTTTTGAAGATTTATATGAATATTTTTATCAGATTAATTACATTTTGGAACAAGGAAATGAATATTTTTATTTTAGCCGTCAAGAAAAAAATGTCGATTTGGATAGAAAACTCGAAAAAGCTTTTAGTTGGATAGATATTTTAGATTTTTTTAAAACATTTGATTCGTCTTTTGATGTTGGTTTTAGATTTACTCCTTCCGAAATTCATAATCAATTGAAGAATAATGCTGATTTAAAGGCAAAGTTGGATAATATCAAAAAAATTAGTGCCGATAAGTTAAACTATTTAGATAGAATTAAAAAAATTATTGAAAAGCTAGAAAAGGACAACTTCATTTCTTTAGAAAATGAAATTTCGGAAACCTATAAAGTTCTAACTTCCTTTAATTATTTGAAAGACCTTGTAACTATTATTAACATTCCTGAAGACATAGAAAATGAGATACCTGAATAAAATTATTTTTATCAATAGTGCCTCTGTAAAATATGCAGAAATTGGCTTAGACGGTAACGTCCATTTAATAGGTACACAAGGTGTAGGTAAAAGTACATTACTTAGAGCTATTTTGTTTTTTTATAATGCCAATAAAATTAAGCTCGGAATTTCGAGAGAGAAAAAAAGTTTTGATAATTATTATTTTGAATATCAGAACTCATATATCATTTATGAAGCGGTAAAAGACAATATTCCATTTTGTGTACTAGCCTATAAAGTAAATGGCAAAGTTGCTTATAGATTTTTTAATTCTGCGTACAAAAAAGAATTTTTTATTGATGAAAATGGTCGAGCTTTTGAAAATTGGGAAAAGACTAGAAATGCTCTTGGAAAAGACATTTATTACACCAGAATTATTTCGAATTATGAAGAATACAGAAAAATAATCTATGGTGATAATAAAGGCTTGAACCCTGAATTTAGAAAATATGCTTTGGTCGAAAGCAAGCAATACCAAAATATACCGAGAACAATCCAAAATGTGCTATTAAATACTAATTTAGAAGCGAAATTTATTAAAGATACAATTATTAATTCCTTGAGTGAAGAGGAGTTCACAATAGATGTTGAAAATTATTCTAAAAATCATTTAAGAGATTTTGAAACCCAAATAAATGATATAAAAATATGGTTTAAAAAAAACAATAAAGGGCAAATAATAGTTAGAAACCAAGCTGATAAAATAATTGATAAATATCGGATTTTTAATTTTCTTAATCGAGAAAAAAAAGAATTAGCACGCAATTTATTTAGTAGAATAGACCACATAGAAAAAGAGAAACCTGATTTATCGTCAAATTATGCTAATGAAAATACTAAACTAATTGAACTACTTCAAAAGAAAGAAAAATTGACGCAACTTCATCTAAAGAGAGAACAAAATATTATTTCAGAGATTGATTATATTAAGAAAGAATTAACGAAAGCGGACAAAAAACTACTCGAATATGAGAATCTAAATATTAATGAAATAATTATAAATGTAGATAAAAAAGATGCACTTGCAAGTGAGTTAAAAACACTAAGTGATGAAAAAAATCTGCTAACTTCTCAATTTTCTCAAATTAGTCAAAAATATGAAGCACTAATTTTACAAATTCAAAATCAACAACAGGAATTCAAGAATTCAAGAAATGCAGAAATCAATAAAATAAAGAGTAAATTTAGCGATGAGAAAGCAGTTCTATATGAGACCAACCAAAAATTGATACTGCAAATTAGAGAAGATAATAACGCAGAAAAGGAAAGAGCTTCTAATGATGTTACTCTAATTATTGAAAAAGAAAATATAGTTAAAAGAAAGAAGGCTGAATTAAAACACAAAACTTTTTTTACAGATGACATAGAACTATGTAAGGAAGAAAAAAAACTGTTAGATGACAAAATTGCAAAATCAAATTCAGTAAGTCTTAACGCTACAAATGAATCTATATTAGCACGGAAAGAATGGGAATTAAAAGTGACGGAAATAGAAAAAATTGCAAAATTAAAAAACGATAAAGAAAAAGATAATCTACTAAGATACTCGACAGAAATAAATACTATTAAAACTAAAATTGAACAAAGTAAATTGTCTCTATATGGTTGGTTAAATGACCATATCCCAAATTGGGAGAACACAATAGGAAAAGTAATTGATGAAGAAAACGTATTGTTTAATACAGAATTAAATCCTAAACTAGTTGACGAAAAAGCATCTACTTTGTTTGGCATCGAGATAAACTTAAATGCTCTTGACAATCGTATTAAAACGGTTGCAGAATATAATCAAGAAATCGAAAGACTCGAAAGTGATATTTTAAAAATCCAAAAAAGCATTGTACTAATAAATGGGGATAAGGATGATAGTCTGGGAAAATTGAATATCAAGTTTAGAAAAAAACTCAGTAATCTGAAAGAAACTATTTCTGAAAATGATTACATCAAGACGCAAAGTGAAGAAAAATTAAAGAAAAATAAAATTGAATTAAATGAATGGTTGCTAAAAGCTAAATCGGAAAAAGAGACTGTTTTGCAAAATCTTGAAAATGAATTAGAGGAAATTGCAAATGAAAGGTCAAAAGTTCAAGAACGATTAATAAGTGTAAAAAAAGGAATCAGCCGAAAAATAAGCGTAAAAGAAAATGAAAGAGATAGTGAGATTAAAAAAATGAAGGAAATCACAACCGAAAAGATTGAATCCATAAACACTACAATCACTCAGAAGAAAACAGAATCCAATGGTAGGACTCAAGAATTACAAGAAAAACGAAACTCTGAGCTTGTTGATAAAGGTGCAGATACAAAAAGATTGCAGGAGATAGATACCAGAATAAAAGAGATTGAGAAAGCTCAAGAATATATCCAAGAAAAAGAAACTATTGTAATTGAATATAAAAAAGATAAAAGGGAGCTATTTGATAACATCCCAAAATTTAAAAACGATAAAATAAAATTAGAAAAAAAACAATCATCAATTATCAACGAACACAATATAGAAAAAGAAAAGCTAGACGAAAAATATAAGGAACAAAATAAAATTGTGCAAATAATCAACTCGAAAATTGAAGAGTTTGAAGATGATTTAAAAAAATATAATGAATTTCAAAAATCTGACGCATTTGCAAGCGTCATAGAAGTTTCTTATGAGCAGATTAGAAAAGAAAATGGATTTAAAACTGCTATTTCGATTATTTCTGAAATAAACGATAAGTACTATAAAGGAATTGAAACTTTCAAGGAATTGCAACAATCGATAAACGCTTTTATTGGTAACTTTAACGAGCATAATATATTTAGCTTTAAGGTTAAACTCAATGAAGATGTCGATTTCTTAGATTTTGCAACTGAGCTAAAGGAATTTATTGAAGAAGATAAGATTAAGCAATTTGAAATGAGAGTAAATCAACGTTTTGCTCACATTATTCAACAAATAGGTAATGAAACGTATGAGCTCATGTCTAAAGAAGCTGAAATTGAAAAAATCATACGCAAAATAAATGATGACTTTGTGAGTAAAAACTTTGTGCAAGCCATTAAAGAAATGGAAATGCGAATTAAAACAAGCTCAAATCCTGTAGTGAAATTGTTGATTCAAATTAAGGAATTTAATGATGAAAATAGTTTGATCTTAGGTGAAACAAATCTTTTTACATCTTCAGATAGCAATTCGAAAAATCAAAAAGCCGTAGATTTATTAAAACATTTAGTCAAAGAGTTAGAAAAGTACAAAAATTCTACTCTTACATTATCAGAATCATTTGATTTAGAATTCAGAATTGTGGAAAACGATAATGATTCGGGCTGGGTGGAAAAACTTTCAAATGTTGGTAGTGAGGGGACTGATATTTTGGTAAAAGCAATGATAAACATATTGCTCCTTAATGTATTTAAAGACAGTGCGTCAAAAACATTTAAAGACTTTAAACTGCATTGTATGATGGATGAAATAGGAAGATTACATCCAAATAATGTTAAAGGGATTTTGAGATTTGCTAACGAAAGAAATATATTGCTAATTAATGGTTCCCCAACAAGCCAGAACGCTACCGATTATCGCTACACATATAAATTGGCAAAAGAACAATCGAAGACAGATTCTAAAAAGTATATCACAAAAATCAACAGATTGATAAAGGTAAATACCAAAGCACTTAATTAAATGAAATTAACTTTAAAAATCGCAAAAGCATTAGTTAAACTAATAAATGGTGAAAATATTCCAGATAGTTCTGCTAAAGGTAAAGTAATCGACGATTTAGTAAGTGAAAATATTCTTTTCAGAAAAGGTAAACATAAAAAAACCTTACATTTATTAAACGAAAATAATTTACACATTTATTTAGAAAATCAATTGCAAATTTATGATTTGAATAATTATATACTAGCCTTAGAAGATGAGAATTCAAGTCGTGCTGAGTTTGTGAAAATAGCAAGCGATTCAAAAATGTCAAAAGAAAGGGCATTTAAAGGATTTTTGGTAAATAGTTATAATATTATTGAGGCAGAACTAAATAATCAAGAATTATTAATTAACCCAATTGATGGCAGTTTTCTATTTATTTATGACTATGAATCTTTTAAAATACCTAAGAATCTTACTATTGTTGGAGTGGAAAACGCTAAAAACTTTAGCCAAATTCACAAGCAGAAATATTTATTTGAAAATATAGATCCTCTATTTGTATCTAGGTATCCTCAAAATCAAAATAAAGACTTTATTAAGTGGATGAAATCCATTCCTAATAATTATTTACACTTTGGGGATTTTGACATTGCTGGAATTGGTATTTATTTAAATGAATATAAAAAGCATTTATCAACAAAAGCTACTTTTTTTATTCCAGAAAATATTCAAAGCGTAATTAGGAACAACGGAAATAGAGAAAGATATAATAAACAAAAACTAAATTTCAAAATAGAAGAAATAAAAGAAAAACAAGTTTTAGATTTAGTGAAAATTATAAATATAGAAAAGAAAGGTTTGGATCAAGAGTTCTATATATAAATATAAGATCGCATTTGCGAATTGAATTTCAGCCTGAATCTATATCATTTTATCGAATAAAGTTTTGCAATGTCTTTTTAATAAATTCTAAGTTTAACTGGAAAATTTGTCATTTTTAAGAGATTGTCTATAATCTAAATCGATTCTGGAATCCGTTTTGTTACCAACAAAGTACCAGCATTTTATAAAAAATGTACTCGCTTCTCAATTGACTTGAGTATTTTAAGCATTACTCCAGATTTAAAAGCGCTTATAGTACACCATTGCAGAATCTATCATTTGCAGGCACTTTAAATTTGTAAGAAAAACAAAAGTTGTCCCCCAATTGTAAAAAACAAAATCACATGTTGCTATTTATGAGTAACTTACTACTAGTGATTTGCAACTTGGGTTAACTTGTTTTATTCTCCAAACATAAAGTCAAACTTCCCTCTTTCTTTTTCTAATTGCTTTTCGTAGGAATCGATATAATTAGAAATATAATTTGGCTTAATATCCTTTGTTATAATTTTATTATTGCTGTCGAGTATAAATAAACGTGGCGTTTTGTAAGTGCCATAAAAAATTTCATAATTTGTTGTGTTTTCTTTATCGAATAAATTTATCCATGTAAGCTCGTTAGTGTTTATAAACTCGAGACATTCTTTATTGGTTTTATTATTAGTGTTAATCGCTATTACTTCTATGTTTTCTGCTGCAAGTTGTGGATAAGCAGTCTTTAATTCTAATATGGCATCAGTACAAATATCGCAGTCGGGCTCCCAAAAAAACAGGACTTTGTAATTTGAACTTAAATCATATATTGAAGTTTTATTGCCGTCAAAGTCTGTTAAAATCAAATCTTTTCCAATTGAGCCGATAAGATTATATTGTATGCTTTCGATTCTCAACTTCATTATGTCATAAGCTTGTTGTGTTACCCACTGGGGTTTGTGAATCATAAAATAATTTCTATAAACATATACTAAAATTCCTTCAAGTCGCAAATCAGAAGGCTTTTCATATCTCGAAATCAGATAGCTTAAAATATATTGTTGAAATTTAATATTATTGTTTGTTTTTGCGATTAATCTATCGATGTCGGGATAAACTTCGTTGAGTTTGTTCACTCTTACATCAAAAAAATAGTAGCAGTAATCTTCGAGTTGTTTATGAAAAATAAATGCAGGAGTATTTAATAATGCAGCATCAGAAAAATCTACTCTGTCAAGATAATGCTCAATGTAGTATTTGTAGTGAGTGGCTGGATCAGAATATTGTAGTTCTCTAATACTATCGGGAGTTGTAAATGGCTCTAAAAGAGTTAATATTTTAAAAAGGAATTCATCAGGTTTTAGCTCTATTTTATATGTTGAGTATAATTTTGATTGAGCAATATTTAAGCTGTCAATTTTATTTTGCACATGACTTACTGTATCTTTTTGATACATTTGAAAGAAATTAAGTTCCATTTCCAATTGCATCCTTTGTTTATTTATTGCTGCAATGTATTTTTGTAGCTCAACAAAAATTTGATATTGTTTTTCGCCAGTTATTTTTAATTTATTTAAAACATCTCTATTGTCAGTTTTTATTGTGATGTCTTGATGTGTGGCAACTATAAAATCAAATCTAGTTTGTGGTGGAATAATAATAAAGTAAACGCCTGTTTCTAATGTTTTATCAGAAGAAAAAATGACTAATCCATTTTTGGCCACTACCGAATCTATGACTTCAAAATCGGGACCTTTGTGTTTGCCTAGATATATTAAACTCTTGGGGCAATTTTCTATTTCGAGTTTAATGTTATATGCTGATGAGTTTAAACTTATTGTTAAAAATAAAACAAATAAGCCATATTTAATAGCTTTTAAATATGGCTTATTTGAAATGATATTTATTTTACTTTTTATTTTGTTCACGTTTTATTTTTTCGTTGGTAAATTCCACGAGACTCTTAATGTTTTCAACCCCGATTCGTTTTCCTATAATTTTTTTGTTTTTGTCTAATACATAAACTACAGGAGTGCTGTAGATATCATAAAAATCTCTAAATTTTGAATGAGGATATGGACCATCCCAAACATTGTACCAGCCGTCTTCGGTAAGTTCTTTTGCGTCTATAAATTCTTTCCACTCATCTTTGTCGTATTGTGTATAGACAGCAAAAATTTTAACATTCAATCCTTTTAAACTGTCCCTGTGGTACTTCATTAGTTTTGGGACTTCGGTTTTACAGTGTCCGCAGTGTGGTTCATAAAAAACGAGTGCTATATAATCTGCATTTATATCGTGTAAATTATAGTATTTATCATCTAATCCTTGCATACGTTCGAGGTTGTATGCGACTGCTCCTAATTTTGTTGGAGTGATTTTTTCAACTCTTTCGGCTAATTTTGTTAAAAAAGAGCTATCTGCCCAAGGTGCAAGACCACTTAAATACCATTTCTCGGCTATATCAACAAAAACTGCATCGTATCCCATTATTTTTGAGGACTCGAAATAATGTAGCAAGTGAGACACAGTAAATTGAAACATTAGGCTATCGCCTGCATCATAAGTTTTTGTTATAATATTATTTGCTTCGGGAAGCAAGGAATCAATTAATGGGACAACCATTTTATCGAAATAATAATTTATTTTACTTTCGTAGATAGGGGTTCTTAACAATCCACTTTCTGCAAAGTCTAAATAATCGAAGTAGTGAGATTTAAAGTATTTATATTGAAATGATGAGTCGGTTATAACGCCAGTTTCGTTCCTTGGAGGTTCAGGGATTTCGACATCTTTCATTGCCAAAAGTATTTTTGAAAAGAATGAACCAGGGTTTTGTTTTACAAGTTTATCCATGTACGCTATTCTCTCATCATTAAGAGTTTGCATTTCGTCAATTACTGTCTTATTATCAGTTTCGTTATCTTTTGTTGCTTCATATTCTTTATTGAGTTCCATTCGTTTCTTCTGAATAAGAGCCATTTCCTTCTGATATTCATTGAAAATTACATTTTCTTTACTTCCTTTTATTTTCATGTGTTCTACAAATCCAGCAGTATCTGTTTCGATAGAAAAATTATTTTTATCACTTATCAGGAATTCAAAGTAATTCATGTTTCTTGATGGCATTACTATGAGATAAATACCTTTATTTAATTTTTTGTCGCTTTTGAATATCGCATTTCCTTTGCTGTCTATGACTGTTGTATCGACAACATATTTTTTTTCTCCAAAATGGTGTCCTAAATATAATACAGTATCGCTAATCCCATGGATTTTGACTTTAATTTCTTGATTTTGCCCAAATACTCCTATTGTAAATGCAGAAATCAGAAGAGTAAAAAGAAATCGTTTCATAAGTTTTTTGTTTTAAATTATAATATGGTGCAAATTTAATAAAATTTTATAATGTTTTTTATTATTCAAATTCTTTGCCAAAATAGTAATCTAACATGTAAACATCAAATTGGTTTACTTTATTATTATTATTATTTATTATTGTTGGATAAAAATTTTGAGATTTTTCCCTCTAATATCATAACTGGTAGTCATTTCGACCGGATGGATTAATCTTAAAATTAAATAGACCGAATAATATAATGTCTGATTTTTATCGGGCAATAATTATTTTTATCTTATTTAGAAATTGTCGTACCAACTACGTCTTTTTGCAAGTTTTAGGTCTTTTAACATTGATGCTTTTACATTAATTTGAAACATATATGCCTTGTGTGAACCAAATGGTACTAAGTGTAAGCTTGCTTCCCAGCAATGGAGGTCGCGATAGATATCGATAGTTGTGTAAGTCGCTTTATTTAAAATAAAATCATAACCACTTCCAAAACTAATTTTCCATTTCTTTGTAAGATTAAAATCACCTGTCATTCTGACATTTTGTGTAATTGTGGACTCATCATAAGGTTTATTGTAGTTAAAATTATAACTAAAACTCAAATTCCATGGGATATCAAAATCAACATAGTTCTCGGGAAAACCATATAAAACTTCATATTGAGAAGGAGCGGTTGTTACTTTTGAGGACTTGGAAGAATTTAATGAGAAACTTGCCGAAACCGAAGCTATTGTCATTCTAAAGAGTTGTTTGTCTTCCGAGTTTATGAGAAATTCATTTATCCTTCGAAAAGTACCGTATTCATTCAAAGCATAAGAGTATGGGTCAAGTGTAGCTCTAAATGTAAGATCTAATAATTTTACTTTTGTTCTTCCGCTAACTGATAAAGGAGCCCAGTTTAAGCTGTCTGCCATTATGTTGTAGTTTGTCGAAAAAGATAGTGATTCTAACAGCTTAATCTTTTTATCGACAACTGTGCTATCTTTAAGCTTGCGAACTTTCATTTCTAAATTATTCCCAAGGTTAAAGTTTACACTCCCAGCACCTCCACGCGAGGGGCTGCCATAAGGTAGGTTTGCGTACAGAGAATAAATATAACTTACTGTGTCATATTGGCCAGTATTACCATTATATTGTATGCGATAATACTCGTCATAATATCCGTATTTTTCGACACCAAAATCGGGACGATAGCTAAAACTTACATTTGGCGTAATTACATGACGAATAGCTTTTACTTTACCTTTTTTGAAATTAAACATCCCATAAATTTGTGTTGACCAATTTACAGCAGCGTTATAATCCCATGCACGAGAAAATCTTGTTTGATATTCTGAAGCTAAAAATCCGATAGTATCGGAGGGGTTGTTGTAATCCCAAAATTGGTTTAGCTCTTTAAAATACCAACGTTCTGCATAGTTAAAACTTGGTGCAACGGTTGTGTGTTTTAAAAATTTAAACGAAGTGTTTATTGGAATTTTATGATAGATACCGTTGGTAATATCATTAAAATCAATATCAAAAAATGCAGAATCAGTAGTTGTGACTTTATTGGTTATACTCATATTATATGACACGCCGATTTTTTCGTAAAATTTTGTTTTACCAACTTTTACTTGTCTTTTAAAAGGATAAATTCTGTTTACGTTAAATGTAATATCGGGTAAAGTAAGGTTTATTTGTTGAGTTGTATTGTTTTGATTGTGACGAAGAGCGGCAGTAAGGCTAAAAGGTGTTCCTGGCCAGTTTTTACTGTAAGAGATACTGGAAGTTTTATTGCTAGACATATAATTATTTGCCGAGTATGAGTTGTATTTGTCAAATTGCGATGAGCTTATATTAACATCGGCCGAAAAAGTAGAATTTGGTCTCGCTTTTGCATCTTGCATAAATCTCCATTTTGCTGAGTACATATCGCTATACTGAAAATTTGGCAGTCCCTCATAACCTATTTTATTCTTATTATAGACTAAAATAAGATTACCACTATATTTATATCTGACTTTATAATTTGTTGCAAGATTAAGTCCCCAGCTACCTTTTGAATACAGGTCTCCTAATAGTGTAAGATCCATAAAATCGTTTATAGCCCAGTAATATCCTCCTTTACGTAAGAAAAAACCTCTGTTGTCTTCAGAGCCAAATTCGGGTATCAGCACACCGTTTGCTCCTCCTTTAGAGTTTGGGAAAAATCCAAATGGGATGCCTAATGGAGTAGGTATATCCTCAATTACAAGGTATGCAGGGCCAGAGACAACTTTATCATTTGGAATAACTTTGGCTTTGCTGATTTTAAAGTAATAATGTGGATGTTCTAAGTCGCAGGTGGTAAACTTGCCATCAATCATGTGAATATGACCACTTTCCTGTTTTTTTGTTTTGCCGCCATGCAAAAAGCTACCCTCAAATTCGGTTGTAACCTCTTTGATAATACCTTTTTTGCTTCGAAAGTTGTATCTGATTGTGTCGGCTTTAAACTCTTCTTCTGTATCTTTAAACAAAGGTTTACCTTTGACTACTCCAGTGCTGTCTTCGATACCATGAGCAAAAACTTCGTTTGTGTGAAAGTCCATTTTGATAAAGTCGGCAGTTAAATTAATGCTTTCATATATTACCACTGCATTGCCGTACAAATATGCTTTTTGTTTTATAAAATCAAATAGTAATGAATCTTCTGCATCGTAGTAAACAGGATAGTCGAAAGCCATGCTAGACTTCTGAATTGGAATAGAATCAACAGTTTTTTCGCGTACTCCTTTTATTGTGTCATCAATTTGAAAATTATATTTTGAGTAATAGTATGTGTATGAGTTTTTAGTGTTAATAGCTGTTATGGTACGAAGATTGTTATACGCAAAGCTAGTGTTTGTTAAAACACATAAAACTGTTAATAATAGTATCAACAATTTTTTAAAAACCGATATGAAAAATATATCTTTGTACAAAATTAAAAATTTGCCCAAAACTAATGAAAAAAACGTTTCGGAAGCAAAAACTAATATGTTTATGACACAAAAAAATATGAATATTATATTTTTGATGGCTTTTGCAATTATTATGCCTATATCTTTATTAAAAGCTCAGGCTCCTGATAAAAGCAAAATTAGAACTGTTGTAATAGATCCAGGACATGGGGGAACAGATCCTGGAGCGGTAGGCAAAATATCAAAAGAAAAGGATATCGCATTAGATATTTCTCTTAAATTCGGTAAAATGATAGAAGATAAATATAAAGATGTTAAAGTGATTTATACCCGTACTGATGACAGTTTTGTGGAATTATATAAAAGAGCAAAAATAGCTAATGACAATAATGCAGATCTTTTTATTTGTATCCATGTAAATGCTTCAACAAGTAACTCTCCTTATGGAGCCGAAACATTTGTTATGGGACTTCATGTGAATGATGCAAACCTTAAAGTCGCAAAACTTGAAAACTCAGTTGTACTTAAGGAGGATAATTACGAAGAACAATATGGAGGATTTGACCCTAACGACCCCGAAAATCATATAATTTTTAGTCTCTTTCAAAATGCGAACTTAACTCAAAGTCTATTTTTTGCCGGAAAAGTGCAAGATGAAATACGTGATAAAATCAAAAGATTCGATCGCGGAGTTAAACAAGCAGGGTTTTTGGTGTTGTGGAGAACAACTATGCCTTCGGTTTTGGTTGAGTTGGGCTTTATATCTAACCCCGAAGAAGAAAAATATCTTAATTCCGCTGAAGGGAAAAATAACTTAGCAATTGCTTTGTTTGATGCCTTTAATAATTATAAAGACCATTATGAAGATAATTCTAATCCAAATAATTCTCAAAACATAGAACTCGAAACCCCAAACCCGAACCAAGCTGCAGATGAACTCACCACCGCTGGGAGTAAGCCCGAAACTCTGAATCCAATACTCGAAATTAGCAGCGAAGAGGGGATTTTCTTTAAGGTGCAGGTTATGACTTCATCAAAAAAAATTGAAACTAATTCCCAAAAATTTGAAACTTATCAAAATGTTGATGTATATTTGCACAACGGAGTTTATAAATATACAATTGGAAAAGAAACTGATTATAAAGAAATTGTTAAACTCCAAAAAGAATTAAAGACTGAGTTTGAAGGGTGTTTTGTAGTTGCATTTAAAAATGGAGAAAAACTACCTTTAAATCAAGCTCGTAGTGAATTGGGGCAATAAGAAATGCAGAAATCTAAAAAACGTTATATATGGTATGGATTGGCAGGAATAATTATTCTTGCGATAGCTTATTGGGGATTTAATTTCCTAAAAGGGACACCTTTATTTAAAAAGACTAACTCCTACTATGTCTTTTACGATAGAATTGAAGGACTTAATAACTCCTGTCCAGTTACAGTAAATGGTTACAAAATTGGGCAAGTGATGGATATCAAATTCTTACCAAATAATGATAATAAACTCTTGATTACTTTGGAAATCACTAATGAATTTTTATTGCCAGACGAAACTATTGCTCGGATATATAGCATGGACCTCATGGGTTCTAAAGGTGTTGAATTGATTTTTGGACAAAGTAAAAAGTTCCACCAGCCAAATGATACTCTGATAGGTGAGGTCGAGCAAAGTCTTAAAGACCAAGTTAGTGTGCAGATGTTGCCAATTAAAAATCAGGCAGAGGAGTTGATGAAAGAAATTGAAAAAGCTATTGCAATTATTTCTTATATATTTAACGAAGAAACAAGAGATAACCTTGAAAAAAGTTTTGCTAGCATAAAGACTACAATGGCATATATCGAACACTCTGCATTCAGCCTTGATACATTGTTAGTTAAAGAATCAGGTAAAATCTCCAGAATTTTATCGAATGTTGAGTCTATTACCTTGAATCTTCGTAATAATCATGAGCAAATATCTAATATTCTTAATAATCTTTCTACTTTTTCGGATACACTTGTTGCTTTAAATATTTCGCAAACAATTATACAAGCAAATAAAGCACTTACAGATTTTAATACAATAATCGAAAAAGTTAATAATGGAGAAGGCACTTTTGGACAATTGTTAAAAGATGATAAATTGGCAAAACAACTTGAAAATGCTGCTGAAAATCTTGATAAATTGCTTAAAGATTTGAGACTTAATCCTAAAAAGTATGTTAACTTTAGTTTGATGAATATTGGTAGGACTGTTAATGTATCTGATGAGAGTGAATTAAATCGAAGGGATAGAAAAGTCATAGAAAAACAAAAACGTAAAGACGAAAAAAACCGAGACAAAAATCTTGAAAAAGAACAAGATAAATCGGAAGAAGATAAACTCAAATCCGAAGAAAAATCTGATATGTCAAATGCAGATATCCAATTTATGATTCAAATTCGTGCGGCAAGTTCTAAAATCGAGAATGACTCAGAAGAATTGCAAGGCTTTAACGATGTGGTTGAATTGAAAATTGGCAACAGATATAAATATTATATCTATCCTCATAATGAGTCCTCTCAAACATCTTATTACCTAGAAATGGCTCGTCAAGATTTTCCAGATGCTTTTCCAGTAGCATTTGCTGAAAAAAAGCCAATTGCTTATTCTTATGGACTTGGCTTGTTGGCAGAAAAAGGGAAATAAATTGTGAAATTCCCCGAATATCATAAACAAATTGTTTTGCACAAATGGATTATTATGCCAAATCATATTCACATAATCATTAATTTACCCTATTAAATTCCAACTAACGCAAAAATTTTATATTTTTACATTTCAATATTCAAAAATTAGGTATGAAGATAATTTTAAAATTGGCCTTATTCTTATCTTTTATTTTACTGTACGGGCTTGTATCAGCACAGACAGGAACTGTAAAAGGAACTGTAACTGACGAAAATGCTGAGCCTTTATACGGTACAAATGTTGTCGTGAAAGGTAAAAGCATTGGTATAATTACCGATTTTAATGGTAAATATACATTAAGTGATGTGCCAGTAGGTACACAAATAATAGAATTATCATTTATTGGTATGAAAACTCAGGAGTTTCCTGTTACTGTTGAAGCGGATAAAATTATTACACTCGATGCAGTTATGATAGAAGATGCCGTTGTATTAGATGATGTTGTTGTTATTGGTTATGGTCGAAGACAAAAACGTGATGTTACAGGTGCGATTACATCAATTGGAGCAGATGATATTGGTGATGCAGTTTTGCCAAGTCTCGAATCGGCTATGCAAGGACGTGCAGCAGGTGTACAGGTAACAACATCGAATGGTATGGCTGGCTCATCTATTAACGTAAAAGTGAGAGGAACTAACTCAATATCAGCAGGTTCGCAGCCATTATATGTAATAGATGGAATTCCAGTTACTAATGGCGATTTTTCGGCTAATAATACTGGCTCAGGTTTTAATGCTTTATCAGATCTTAATCCAAATGATATCGAATCTATTCAAATATTAAAGGATGCGGCAGCTGCATCTATCTATGGTTCTCGTGGAGCAAACGGTGTAGTGTTGATAACAACCAAAAAGGGCAGTGCTGGAAAAACAAAGTTTAATGTAAACTATTACTCGGGAATAACACAAGCCGCTAATGTAATTGATTTAATCTCTGCAAGTGAGCAACTTGCTTTGCGTGATTCGGCACGAGTTAGACGTGGACTTGCCCCAGAATCAAAAAATGCAGTTATTTTTACTCCCTCAAATGGTGCTTCAATTACACGAGCAATGGCTGATAGTATTGCTGCACTCGGTGGAACAGATTGGATAGATCGAGTTTTGCAAAGAGGTTTTGTGCAGGAATTAAGTGCATCGGCACAAGGTGGAAGCGAGAAAACAAATTTCTATGTCGGCATGACTTATCGTGACGAAGAAGGATTTGTGCTTGGAAATTCTTATGATAGATTAAGCGGACGGATAAATGTTGAAAATAAAGCTACCGATAAGCTTAGCCTTGGTACAAATATGTCTGTTTCGTACAGTAAAAATAATCGTGTGCCTACTGGTGATGCTGGAGGATTGGGACTTGCACAGCAAAACTTGCCTTATATCCCAGTTTATAATGATGATGGATCTTATTATAATCCTTACGGAAATCCTTTATGGCAGTTGGAAAATTGGCAGTTTGCAGCAAATACTTTTCGCTCTATATCTGGAATTTATCTAAATTATGATATTCTTGATAATCTCTCGTTTAGAAGCGAATTTGGTGTCGATTTTATGAATTTGGGTGAAGATGAGTTCCGTTTTAGAAATAAACAGGATACTGGCTCGGTTTCAACGGCTTGGGACCGCAGAACAAATGTGTTTAATTTTACTACAAATAATTATTTTACTTATAATTCAAAAATTGGCAAAAATCAAGAAGCAGACTTTACTGCCGGACATTCATATCAGAGATCTAATACAAGCGGAGTTGGTTTAAATGGTTGGAATTTTCCAAACGATAATCTTACAAGTCCAGGAACTGCAGACCCATCCGATATGACAGGATATAGCTATTCTACTGCATTCGCTTTTGATTCGTATTTTTTTAGAGTGAATTACAAATTACACAATAAATATCTCGCTGGTTTTAGTATTCGTACTGACGGTTCTTCACGCTTTGGAGAAAATAATCGCTATGGTACATTCCCCGCAGTTTCTGTTGGTTGGATCATAAGTGACGAAGATTTTATCAAAGATGTTAAAGCTATTAGTTTCTTAAAATTGCGTACAAGCTATGGACTTACTGGTAATGCAAATATTGATGATTATGCACATCTTGGTTTTTATTCTGCAGTTGGTGGATATAATGGTGCGGCTGCAATTGTGCCTTCAACATTGCTAAATCCAGCATTGAGTTGGGAAAAATCTGTGATGTTTGATGTTAATGTCGATTATGGATTTTTTAATAATCGACTTAGTGGTAGTTTGACATATTATAATAAACGAAGTTCTGATTTGCTTTTACAAGTTACATTACCAACATCTTCAGGATATTCAAAAATTTGGCAAAACATTGGAGCTCTTACAAATAATGGGATTGAATTTGATTTGACATCACATAATATTCAAGGAGATTTTAAATGGACAACTAATTTTAATATTGCTTTTAATCGAAATGTGGTTACTGATGTTGGAGGATTACCTCCCGATGCTTTTGATAATAAATCTGGTGGCGATGCACGTGTAATTATCGATTATCCTGTCGGAATTGCTTATTTGGTCGAATGGGCTGGCGTTCAGAGTACAGATGGCGAAATAGCTCTCTGGAATGTTGATGGTACACCAACTTTAGATACCGAGGGAAATCAAAAAACCGCATTTGTAACCGCTGGTACTGAATTATATTACGATATTAATGGAAATTTGATGACTTATAATAATCCAACTGGAGATTTTTATGGCGATAATCGAAAACCTGCTGGAAGTCCGTTCCCAAAAATGGTTGGTGGTATTACTAACAACTTTAGTTATAAAGGTTTTGATTTAGGTTTTCTCTTTATTTATCAATATGGAAACACAATATATGACGACCAAGCAAAAAGAATGATAGGAGACTGGACATCTATTGCTCAACGACCCGAAATTCTTGATGCTTATTCGCAAAATAATACGGATGCTGATGTGCCAGGGCTTAACGAATATTCAACTTATGTAAATTCAACACGATTTTTATATGATGCCTCGTTTTTAAGATTGAAAAGCTTATCATTAGGTTACAGCTTTAATAAACAGGTTTGTAATAAATTGCATCTGTCAAATTTAAGAATTTATGTGTCTGGTAATAATTTATGGACATTCACAAATTATAAAGGTTGGGATCCAGAAGTTGTGCGTAATACAAGTGCATCTGACCCTGATTCAAATGTGTCTTTTGCATCACCATCTTTTGCTACACCACAAGCACAAACAATTATTGTAGGAGTTCAAGTTTCATTTTAAAATTTTGTGATTATGAAAATTATAAATATCAAAATATTGCAGATAATATTAGCATCTATATTGCTAATTAGCATTTCTTCGTGCGAAAAATTATTGGAAACTGAATTAAACGACAGAATTCCAAATGATATGGCAATAAATAGTACTCGCGATTTACAACTAATTTTAAATGGAGCTTATGATGGTTTGCAATCCAGTTCAGTTTTAGGTGGAAATCCATTGATTTATGCAGATTTATTGTCAGATGATACAAAAATTGGAAATGAGCAAAAACTTAACAGGTTTGGAAAATATGAAATATATACAATGATAAGTTCTCCGCAAATTGGCGAGATCGCAAGTTTTTGGAGTACCGCTTATTCTGCAATTAATAGAGCTAATAATGTTATATATGCTATTGATAATAAGCTTGTTAGTGATGCCGATTTCGATGTTTTAAAAAATCACTTAAAAGGAGAGGCTCTGTTTATAAGAGCAGTTTGTCATTTTGAACTTGTTAGATTTTTTGCAAAACCATATAATGTAAATCAAATTGGTGCTAACAACCAAATGGGGATTCCATATAAAATTACGCCTTCAACTAATCCAGATAGTTTAAATATTAAAAGAGCAAGTGTCGAAACTATTTATAATAATATTATTGCTGACTTGCAGGAATCTAAAACATTATTAGAAAATGCTGGTGCTATGACATCTACGAGCCATGCCTCTGCAATGTCGGCAACTGCAATGCTTGCAAGAGTTTGTTTCTTTAAGGGAAATTATATTTTAGCATCAGATTATTCAAACCAAGTTATTTTAAGCAGTTATTTTGAGCTTGCAGATGATATTAGTGAAGTTTTCAAATTGTCAGGAAGTGAATATAATCCAGAAGTGATTTTTCAAATTGTTAATATTAGAACTGACAATAGCAACAGCCTTATTGATGCCTACAGTCGTGCAAAAAATCCGCTTTTTCAAACAGATGCAGATATTTATAATATGTATGACGAAAATGATACTCGCAGAAACTTAATTACTAAGTATTTTGTATTATATTATATAAAAAAATATGATGAGAGTATTGTCGAAGGAATGTCGCAGCCGCTTAACAGAGTTTATATTAGACTTGCTGAAATGCATCTAATCAGAGCCGAATCTAATTTGATTGCTGGAGGTGCAGGAAACTCAACTTATGCTTTTGATAGTTATAATGCTTTGCGAGAAAGAGCATTTGCAGATAACTACTCCCCTGAATCTGTTACTTTAGGCAATCTTTTAGATAGTGTGCAAATGGAAAGGAGGAGAGAGCTTTGTTTTGAGGGAGATAGATATCATAATCTTAAAAGATTACAAAAACCTCTACGCAATGGTGTGGATTGGAACGCAGATGCTCCAATTTTTAAAATTCCTGCCGACGAAATGTCAGGGAATAATTTAATGGAGCAAAATCCATAATTAAGGCTATGTAGCAAGTTTAGGGGGTTTTTAAATATGTTATTTAACACCACTTTAACATTTTTAACAAATATATAAGATAAAAATTGCGTTTAAGTCTTGACAAAAATTCATTTTTCATGTATTTTCGTGCAGATTTTAGAACATTAAAATTAAATAATTTAGCTATGGATAATAACACAAACATCAAGGAATTAAACGAGCGTATTCAACAAGAAAGTGCTTTTGTTGATATTGTCAACATGGAGATGAAAAAAGTAATTGTGGGACAACGTCATTTACTTGAGGGACTTATGATAGGTCTTTTATCTGATGGACATATTTTACTTGAAGGGGTTCCTGGACTGGCAAAAACCCTTGCAATTAATACATTAGCAACTACAATTAATGCAAAATTTGCAAGAGTACAGTTTACTCCCGATTTGTTACCTGCCGATTTAATTGGAACAATGATTTACTCTCAAAAAAAGGAAGAGTTTATTGTTAAAAAAGGACCCATTTTTGCAAACTTTATTCTTGCCGATGAGATTAATAGATCTCCAGCGAAAGTACAATCGGCTTTGCTTGAGGCAATGCAAGAGCGTCAGGTTACAATTGGTGATACGACTTATAAAATGGATAAACCGTTTTTAGTAATGGCAACCCAAAATCCAATCGAGCAAGAAGGTACTTATCCACTTCCCGAAGCACAGGTGGACAGATTTATGCTTAAATTAAAAATTGAATATCCTGAGTTTGAGGAAGAACGCTTAATTATAAGAGAAAATCTTAAGAGCGAAATGCCAAAAGCTAATACAGTAATTAAAACAGAGGATATTATTAGAGCACGTAATATAGTTAGAGAAGTTTATCTCGACGAAAAAATCGAAAAATATATACTTGATATTGTTTTTGCTACTCGTTATCCCGAAAAATATGAGCTTTCTAAATTGATTGGCATGATTTCATTTGGTGGTTCTCCACGTGCCTCAATAAATCTTGCATTAGCTGCCAAAGCTTACGCCTTTATTAGACGTAGAGGATATGTTATTCCCGAAGATATTAGAGCAGTTTGCCATGATGTTTTGCGTCATCGTATTGGATTAACTTACGAAGCAGAAGCCGAAAATATTACCAGCGAAGAAATAATTAGCGAAATTCTCAATAGTGTTGAGGTGCCATAAAAAACAATTTTTTAAAATTGAGAAGTGTGTATCGAAAATTGATTATTTGAAAACTAATCCTTTATGGAAGCAAAAGATTTATTAAAAAAAGTAAGAAAGATTGAAATTAAAAGTCGCAGACTGACAAGTCAGGTTTTTGCTGGCGAATATCATTCTGCTTTCAAAGGTAGAGGTATGGCTTTTAGCGAGGTGCGTGAATATCAATATGGAGACCCCGTAAAAGACATAGATTGGCACGTTACCGCTAGATTTAATCATCCTTATGTAAAAGTTTTTGAGGAAGAACGCGAATTAACTGTTATGTTGCTTATTGATGTTAGTGGTTCAAAAAAATTTGGAACTAATGTACAGTTTAAGCAGGATGTAGCAACAGAAATTTCTGCTGTCCTTGCGTTTTCGGCTTTGCAAAATAATGATAAAATCGGTGTAATATTATTCTCCGACCGTGTCGAAAAATTTATCCCACCAAAAAAAGGACGTAAACATATTTTGCGTATTATTTTGGAATTATTGAATTTTGAACCACAAAGCCAAAAAACCGATATTACCGAAGCACTAAAATATCTGACAAACGCAATTAAGAAAAGATGCACAGCATTTGTAATATCAGATTTTATTGCTCCCGATTTTTCCGAAGCTATTAAAATTGCTGGAAATAAACATGATGTCGCTGCTATAAGATTGCACGATAGCTTTGAACAGACGCTTCCAAAAATCGGTTTGGCATATTTTAAAGATAACGAGACTGGACAACTAAAATGGGTTGATACTACATCGCCCAAGGTACGCAGTAATTACAAAAAATGGTGGGATAAACAATATGATGCTAATACTACTATATTTCGTAAAGCAAAAGTCGATTGGGTTGAAGTAAATACAGGCCAAGATTATGTTAAACCGCTTGTTAGTTTGTTTAAGAAAAGGTAATATTAAAATGATTTGTTACGTGTTGAAATATATTGACTTATGAACGTAAATAATAAAAATATTCGCAATTTATTTGTTCTGTTATTGCTGATTTTTACTGTAAATCTTGTTGATGCACAGGAGTTTAACTTATCAGCAAAATTTGATAAAGATACAATTATAGTTGGCGAACATAATGCAGTGAATATTGAGGCTAATTTGCCAAAACATCTTGAGCTATTATTCCCCGAATATAAAGACACGCTTTCGTCTCAAGTAGAGGTGCTGCTCGATAGTAAAACAAAAATTAGCGAAGACGATAATTATAGAATATATAATAAAAACATTCTTGTTACATCTTTTGATACTGGCAGAAATGTTGTCGCCGGAATTCCTTTTATGATTGTCGAAAATGCAGACACTAATTATTATATTACAGATTCAATCAGCATTTTTGTAAAACCTTATGTCTTGTTGGATACTATTCCTGTGGACACTATTTATGCAAATCGCTCTGGATTTATAGCTTTTGGTAAAGATGGATTTAAAAAGGAAATTGAAAAATACATCCCAGATTCTATTAAGCAATCAGTGTCATCTGACAGTCTTATTATTATAAAAGAAGCAATGAAAGAACATCTTACTCAGTTGTTTTCATCAGAGCTTACGCAACACACAGGTTTGTATAATCAGGAAGAGATATTAAAGATTGCCGAATCTTCAACTCAAAAAATGTTTATTGTTGATAAGGGCGGAATAGCCGAAGATTTTATTGTTGCAGGCTCTGTAGATACAGTGTTTGTGCAAGAATATCAACAAGTGCAACAAAACCAACCATTGTTTACTTTATATCGAATAAAAGATATTAACGATGAGTTATATAATACTCCGTTTAACTTGGCAGAGTTTTGGTATTATTTTAAAATATACTTGGCAAAGTATTGGTGGGCACTTGCATTGTTGTTAATTGTTGTGGGTGCAATAATATATTTCTTTAAATATTATAGAAAAGATATTAAACCAACATTTTTAAGAATTAAACCTCAACTTCCGGCACATATTATCGCACTTGAAAAACTCGAAAATATCCGTAATCAAAAAATATGGGCAAAAGGGCAAATTAAAGAGTTTCATGTGCAATTAACCGATGTCGTTCGTGAATATATTGAGAATAGATTTGGTATTTATGCTGTCGAAATGACAAGCTCCGAAATACTTGAGGCATTTGGAGTCGAAAATGTTATTGTGGATACGGATTTTATGAAGTTGCGACAAATACTCGAAATTGCTGATGCTGTTAAATTTGCAAAATATCAAGCTTTACAAAATGAGAACGACCTTGCTTTGCGAAATGCTTTTGAGTTTGTAGAATCGACAAAAGAAATTATCGAAGAAAACTTAAAAGAGATAAAAGTAGAGGCAGAAATAGAAATGCCCAATGAGGAAACTCAACAGACATTAAGTAATTCTAAGGATACACAAAAAGACGAAACTAATGGATAATATTATATTTGCTAATAAGGAATATTTGTGGTTGCTATTGTTACTTATCCCTGCAATTGCATGGTATGTGTGGCGTTTGAAAAAGAACGCAGCATCAATGAATATTAGTAGCTTGAGTGCATTTAAAAAAACTCCAACTCCTTGGAAATATTATTTGCGACATTTTCTTTTTGGTTTGCGTTTACTTGCAGTTGCGGGGCTTATAATAGTGCTTGCACGACCTCAAAGTACCGATAAGTGGGAAGATAGAAAAATTGAAGGCGTTGATATTGTTATGGCATTAGACGTTAGTGGGAGTATGCTCGCCGAAGATTTTAAACCAAATAGGATAGAGGCAGCTAAAGAAATAGCAATGGAATTTATTTCGAGCCGTCCCGATGATAGAATTGGACTTGTTATTTTTGCTGGCGAAAGTTATACACAATGTCCGCTTACAATTGACCATGCAGTGCTTATGAACTTGTTTAGTGAGGTTAAAAGTGGGGTAATTGAAGATGGAACAGCAATAGGAATGGGACTTGCAACAGCAGTAAACAGACTTAAAAATTCTGATGCGGTAAGTAAAGTAATTATTTTATTAACTGATGGAGTGAACAATATGGGTATAATATCTCCTTTAGCAGCCGCCGAATTTGCAGTCGAGTTTGGAATTAGAGTTTATACTGTGGGCGTTGGTAAAATAGGAATGGCACCTTATCCTTTTCAAACTGCTTTTGGAATTCAATATCAAAATGTAGAAGTGAAAATTGATGAAGATATGTTGGAGCAAATTGCACAATCAACTGGAGGAAAGTATTTTAGGGCAACAGATAATAAGAGCATGAGAGATATTTATACAGAAATAGACTCTCTTGAAAAAACGCAGCTTGAGGTTAGATTGTATTCGCAACCAAAAGAAGAGTTTGGATTGATATTGTTGATAGTTTTGGCGATAATACTTTTTGAACAAATATTAAATTTTACATTATTAAAAAATACATTTTAAGATATGTTTAGATTTCAAGAACCACAATATTTATGGCTGATAGCAAGTACTGCAATAGTGGTACTCTTGTTTTTGCTAGCCGAATATATTCGTCGAAAACGTATGAGAAAAATTGGTGACCATAAGTTGGTAAATTTATTAATTCCCGAAACCAGTATTATTAGACGGATTTGGAAACTTGTACTTATTTGTGTTGCTATTGTATCAATGTCGGTAGCACTTGCACGACCTCAATTTGGATCAAAACTTAATGATGTTACTCGACAAGGAGTTGAGATTGTCGTTGCCTTAGATGTTTCTAATTCTATGCTGGCACAAGATATAAAACCTAATAGACTTGAAAATGCACGCAAATTTACAGAAAGAATAATTAGTAAACTTGAAAATGATAAACTTGGAATAATTGTTTTTGCAGGAGATGCTTTTGTGCAAATGCCGATTACTGATGATGTTCGCTCTGCAAGATTATTTTTATCAACAATTGACACGGAAAGTGTGCCTGTGCAAGGTACTGCTATTGCTAAAGCTATTGATTTAGCAGCAAAATCATTTACTAAAGAAGAGGAAATATCTAAAATTATTTTACTTATTACTGATGGCGAAAATCACGAAGATAATGCTGTAGAGATTGCTAAAACACTAAAAGAGAAAAATATTAGTATCTATACAGTTGGAATGGGATTGCCAGGCGGAGCTCCAATTCCTAAGAAAAGAGGTGGCGGATTTATGAAAGATCGTGATGGTAATGTTGTTATCAGCGTTTTGGACGAACAAACTTTGATTTCTATTGCTGACGAAACTGGCGGCGTTTATGTGAGGGCTGGTAATTCTGCCGATGCGTCTGATAAAATTATTAATGAAATAGGAAAACTCCAAAAAGGAGAGGTGCTTAAACAAAATTATTCCGAATATGCAGACCAGTTTCAATATCTTGCTCTTTTGGCTCTTATACTGCTTTTAGTGGATATTATTATTTCGGAAAAGAAAAATTCAGTTTTAAGTAGAATAAATTTATTTAAGAAAAAAAAACATTGGGTCTAAAAACATATAAAATATTTAAAAGTTTATGAAGTATATATATATATTATTATTGTTGTTAAGCCTGACAATTTTTACTAATGCGCAGGAAGAACGAAAAATTATTCGTGAAGGAAATGAATATTATAATACCAAAGATTTTGACAAATCGGCTCTTAATTATAAAAAAGCCTATAAAATAAATCCAGAGTCTCATCAACTATTAAATAATATTGGTGCATCTCAATATCGGAATGGCATGTTTAATGAGTCGGCAATGAATTACGAAAACTTTCTTAAAATGACAGGTTCCAAAAAGGAAAAAGCCGATGCGTTTTATAATATTGGTAATTCATATCTTCAGGCAGCCGATTATAAGAAAAGTATTGAAGCTTACCGAAATTCATTGCGTATGGATCCTGAACATGATATGAGCCGTTATAATATGGCAGTTGCAACAAAAGTAAAAGAGCAGCAACAACAGCAGCAGCAACAAGACCAAGAGCAAGGCGATGGCGAGGGTGAAGATAATCAGGATCAGAAAGATAAAAAAGAGGGCGATGAGAATAAAGATGAAAGTAAAGGAAATGAGGATCAGCAAAATGAAGCGCAGAAACAAGAACAGCAAAAACAGCCTCAACCAAAAGATAACGAAATGACCCGCGAAGAAATGGAACGCTTCTTAGAATCACTACAACAACAAGAAAAAGACGTGCAAGATAAAGTAAAGAAAGAAAAATTTAAAATGCAGCAACGAATTGTTGAAAAAGATTGGTAGGATAGGAGAGTTGGGAGTGAGGAGTTGGGAGTTGGGAGTGAGGAGTTGGGAATTGGGAGTTGGGAAAAGAGGTCATAAATGGTCAAGAGGCTGCACCGTCAGAAATGGTCAGAAATAGTCAAGTGTAAGAAAAAGAGTGAAGAGTTTTGACTTGTCGTTCGCGTACTTCGACTCCGCTCAGCACAAGTCGCTCACTTCGTAAGTTTTTGAAACATTAAGAACATATATAATTTAAGGTGGCTGAGGGTTTCGGTATAAGCCGAAATGTCTTGAAGCCACCTTTAATTAAATGTGTCTTAGCGTAATATGTTTTAGCAATTTACATTCTAAAACATTAGCGACTCTACCTGCAATTGTACGTCTTATTTCAAGATCAACAGGTACATTTGGGTCTTGATGGGCTTCGTTTATTTTGGTCCCTACAATAATATCAATATGGTCACTTTGCATAATAAGTTTTACAATTTGGTCGGCTGGACCTTTGCCAGGGACAAAATCGTGTGCCATAGCTGTAAGGATTTTCCAAACTTTGTTGAGCGTAAGTATGCCTTCGGTAACTAAGTCTATTCCTTCCATGTATGATATTGGCGGAAGTTCTGGATCAAGAAAATCCAACGAATCTGTTACTTTTAATTTTAGTTCTCTTGCGACAAGGTCGGTTGTAGAGCCTCCCGAAATAATTTTTTTGCCATTATAATTTTTAACGATTTGGGCTAATTCCTTATCGCTCGATCTTTCAATAGGAGGTCCAGTAACTATCAAAAGTTTTCGAGGCTCTCTAAAATATATTGAGGCACATGAAGTATCGTCTTTGGATTTATAAATATCGTTTGCAACTGCTTTATTAACAACTTTTTCGGCGAGTTTGCCAGCCGAAATATCTTTGTTGTTTTCTAATAATCGTAGAATGTACTCTTCAATATTGGAGTTTTCCCAGCCAAACGGATATTTTTCGGTACCCATACCAGATTGTGTAACCCCATCGCTAAAAAACACAATGCGGTCGTATAATTTGGGATAAAAACTTGTAAATGTTAGTTTTTTTCCTTGATGTTGAGGAGTTTTCATTTCGATAACCTCTCTTGTGAGCTGTAAGATTTGATTATTGCGAAAAACTAAAGCTGGAGGGTTATCGTATTCTAACAAATGCACCTTTCCGTCAATTTCAAGATCCGCAACCGTAAAAGTTGAGTATGAAATTCTTCTTTCGCTACAAACTGGCAAAGTGTTCATAATGATCTCAGCGATTCGTTCTGGTTTTCGATGCTCTGTAGTAAAGTTTAATGCCATTGTCGAAGTGAGTGTTGCCAATACATTAGCTTTAACTCCATGTCCCATTCCATCGCTTAAAACTGCAATAATTCGGTTATCTTCTTTTATGCGGCGTTTAAGAAAGACATCGCCACAAATTTTTTCATTTTCATGATTTATTTGTTTAACATCTACTTCTATGTAAAGATTTTCAGCCATGTTTATTTTTCTTCCTCATTTTTGTTGCTGTCATACGAGTGAATGATACTATTTAGCATTCTTTCTGTCTCGGAGGCTCCCTCGCCTAGTAAAAATCCTATCTTTTGAACCATTCCTAAGTTTTTTTCAATAACATCGTTGATACGTGCTATTACCTCTTCTTTTCTTATTTCGGGTTGATATAGATTTTTAAAAACCGCTCCGATGATTTTCCCTTTTTTTATTGGAAACACAGAGATATTTAGTAATTTATCTTCAAATTCGATATCTTTATTTTCTACATTATCGTTTTTCTGAATAACAAAACTAAAAAGCTGATATATTTGATGTGGCAATAAAGTTTTAATATCGGCATTGATTAAACCAGGTATTATCTCGTTTATTTCTTTCGCTTCTTTACCAATTAGTTCAATAAATTGTGTGTTGGATTGTATGATTTTTAGTTTATCATCAACAATAACAACACCCGAGGGGATTTTTTCGAGTATAGCTTTTGTCAAGGACATGCTTTCTTTCACATTAGCATGATCCTTACGCAACTTGGCTTCGGACACTTCTAATGCTTTTTGTGTTTCGGCAAGTTTTATATTTGTTGCAGTTAGTTTATTTATAAATTCTTGTCTGTTTTTTAAAGTGAAACTAATGCACATCTCTGGTTTTACTAAGTCTTTTGCGACATCACTTGCAAACTCGAAGCAATTATCGTATCCACAACTTTTGCACCCTACATCGGTATATATATCTTTTCCAAGTAATTTTAGAACTTCTTTAATTTTTTTATCGGAAGGCGGAGCTATTCGTTGGTCGTCTATTGTATAATTGCGAGTGAAGTCAAGTTTTAAATATTTTTTAATATTTTTATTCCATGTTTCTTCATCAAGAAGTTCTTGTCGTTTGTTGTAATAATTAATCACTTGGCTGTGATTTAACAGATAACTTGATGTATAAGAGGAGCAAGGTCCCATATTACACCCGTAACAGTAAAAAATATTCAGGTGATGCTTAATTTCATTATAATTTGCAAAATCAAGTATGTTTTTCACAAAGTTATCTGGTCCTTCTCGTGTAATAATTTTTGATTTTCCTGGCGTATGATCTATATCGGCGGCATCAAGTATTCCTCTACTTATTGGAAAAAGTGATCCTTTGGAGCCTATTGGTTGGTCAAATTCGCTAAATTCAACAGAATTTTCATAAATATTGTTTGATTTGAACATAGTACGAAGCTCTTCGAAGCCAATATGTTCATTTATGAGTCCATTATATCGTAAAATCTCTTTTTTTTGTGCTAAACAAGAGCTTATTGCAACTATTATTGCTTGGTCTCCGTGTATTTCACGCATAACTTTAGCGGTTGCTATCATCGGGCTATCCAATTTAGCAATAGAATCTGTTATGTTTGGCTGAAACTTCTCGATATATTCGTAAACAGGAGGACAATTTGCTGTAATTATATATTTGCCTTTAAAATCTGTAAAAGTTTCTTTGTATTTTGCTGCAATAAGATCGGCTCCGAAAGAAATCTCGTTTACATAATCGAAACCTAATGCTCTGAACATACCTACAAAATTACGATAATCAGAGATGTCGGGAAATTCTGATGCAATCGATGGGTCAACTATTGCGATGCATTTATTTTTATCTGATAGATGTTTGGAGACTTCTTCAATTGATTGTGCATATTTAATCGCTTTGGGTCCACAACTGACATAACAATTGCCACAACCAATACATCTATCGTGATTTATTATAATATCGCTTGATTTAGACCCTGTTGTAATAGCTTTAGTTGGGCAAGCCCTTACGCAAGCGTAACAGTGAGTACACAATTCTTTGTCGATGCTTATCAATGGTTTATTTTGCATATTACTTTTTATTCAGATATGTTTCTACAATTGCAATGGCTTTTTGTGGCGTAATTTCGTGATAAATATCTTCTTCAACGAACATAATTGGGCCTAAACTACATTTTCCAAAGCAATGTCCGCCTTTAAGGTGTACGTCATTGTCAAGCTTGTTATTACTAATATACTCTTGTAGGGCAGATACTACATCACGGTTTTTACGGCTAAAACACGATGAGCCTAAACAAATTGTTATTTGTATTTTATTGTCCATATTTATTGTCTCCCAATACTATAATAAACGAAACCTTGTTGTCTGACCTCTTCGGGATCGTAAATGTTTCTTCCATCAAGGATTAATTTCTCTTTCATATTTTGCATTTTTGGATAGTTTAGTATTCTAAACTCTGTCCATTCTGTTACTAACATAAGTGCATCAGCATTGTTTAATGCTTCATAAGGATCATTCACGAATTTTATTTTATCTCCGAGTATTCGTTTTGCCTCGTCCATTGCAACTGGGTCATAAGCAAACACATTTGCTCCTTTAGCTGTAAGTTTGTCAATTAGTACAAGTGCAGGAGCTTCGCGCATGTCGTCTGTGTTTGGCTTAAATGATAATCCCCACAGAACGATTTTTTTTCCTTTAAGATCTCCGTTAAAATGCTTAATAGCCTTATGGTACAAACTTTCCTTTTGTCTGTTATTGACGTTTTCGACAGATTTTAATATTTCTAAGGAGTAGCCTTTTTCGTCGGCTGTTTTGATTATTGCTTTAACATCTTTTGGAAAACACGAGCCACCATAACCTGTGCCAGCATATATAAAATATGGTCCAATTCTTTTGTCTGTACCAATCCCACGGCGAACCGCATTAATGTCTGCCCCAACAATTTCACAAAAATTAGCAATATCGTTCATAAAAGATATTTTGGTCGCCAATAAAGCATTTGCAGTATATTTTGTTAGTTCTGCCGATGGAATATCCATATAAATTATTGGGTGTCCGTTTAATACAAAAGGTTTATACAATCTTTCGATAATATCTTTGGCTTTCTCGCTGTCGATACCAACTACAATTCTGTCTGGATGCAAACAATCATCAATAGCATCTCCTTCTTTGAGGAACTCAGGATTAGAAGCTATATCAAATTCGATGTCTTCATTTCTTTTATTAAGTTCATCTTGTATTGTTTTACGAACTTTTTCGGAAGTTCCTATTGGTACAGTGCTTTTGGTTATTATCACCATATAGTGGTCCATATTTTTCCCGATTTCCCGAGCAACCGATAAAACATACTGTAAATCTGCACTGCCGTCTTCATCAGGAGGAGTGCCAACTGCAATAAAAACCGCTTGTGCATCTTTTATGCTTTCTGTAATATTAGTGGTAAAACTAAGTCTGTGTTTCTCGAAATTTCGTTTTACCATTGTTTCAAGACCTGGCTCCCAAATTGGCATAATACCTTTTTTGAGGTTTTCTATTTTGTTTTTGTCAATATCAAGACATGATGTTATAACGCCCATCTCGGCAAAGCATGCCCCCGACACTAATCCTACATAACCGGTTCCAATAATTGATATTTTCATATCGTTTGTTAATTTTAATGATTAAAAAATTAATTCGTCTAATAATTCTATGTCTTCAATGCGTCCTAATGAATAATCATCATCTCCATTGTAAGTTCTAAGTTTTTTATAAAAATACAAATTTGCATAATTTTCTGATAAATTAACCTCTTTATCTGTGATGAATATTTTTACAACAGTATTTTCGGATTGCTTAAATATTTCGCAAAAACAGTAATGAATTTTATCGTCTTGCTCTAATTTTGCAGCATATCGTCCATAGGGCGGAATAAGTTTTTCGTTTTCCTCTATATCGATTTTACCATTAAGTCCCTGTCTATTTGTATTATTTAGTTCACTTAATTTACCCATAAGAAAATACTGATGGTCGAGATACGCATTTGCTTTCATTATTTGTCCTTCGAAAATTGCTTTTCGAATTCGTGTTGAGCTTACAGCTTCGTTTTCGATGTCTTGTTGCGGAATTTCTTCGACAGTAAAGTTACGTTGTTTGCTTAGCTCATACAAATAGTCGTAATCTCCTTCGCGGTTGTGTCCAAAATGATGATTAAAACCTACAACAATAACTTTTGCTTTTAGCTTATCTAAGAGTATATCATTTACAAAAGATTGTGAACTTATTTGTGCAAAATTGAGAGTAAAATCAATAATAAAAAGATGGTCTAATTGGGTTTTAGCAAGCATTCTCGCCTTTTCATTTTGCGTATTTATCAATTTTAGATCTTTTGATTTATCTGGAAACAGTACTTTTCTTGGATGTGGATGAAAAGTGATTAATACAGATTCTCCATTAATTTCTTTTGCAAGTTGATTTAATCTTGCTATAATAATTGCATGACCAACATGCACCCCGTCAAAAGTTCCAGTTGTAACAACTGGATTCTTTATTTCCCCAAAATTGTCAAAATTATAATGAATCTTCATTTTTTTATTTTTTCTTTTACAAAGTAAGCAACTTTTTCTATTGATGTAACCATGTCGTAGTTTTCAAGAAAGACATCTTCTGGTACATTAAGCGGAATTGAAGTAAAATTGAGTATTCCTTTTATTCCTGCGAACACAAGTCGGTCTGTAATATCTTGTGCTTCGGGAGGCGAAAGTGAAAGTATGGCAATTGTAGCATGAGTGTCTTCGAGAATTGTTTCGAGGCTATCGGTGTGATAGGATTTAATTCCTGAAATAATCCTATTAATTTTTGTAGCATCATTTTCAAACGCTGCAACAATTTCAATTTTACTGCGTTTTGAGTTAAAATAATTGGTAATGGCTTTACCAAGATGCCCCATACCAACGATAACAGCATTTATTTGTGCCCCGCCGTCTAATATTTGACTAATTTTTTCGATTAGTTCTCTAACAGAATACCCTTTTCTCTGAGTGCCAGTATAACCTATTAGCATAATATCGCGACGCACTTGTACAGGGGTTAAATGCAAAAGACTTGCAAGTTCATGTGAATAAATAAATTCACTTTTATTATCTTGATATGTTTGTAAGACTCGGCGATACATGCTTAATCTTTCAACTGTTTTTTCAGGTAGCATAAATTTATTTAGTTAAAGTTATTGTCACTTTTGTACCTTTGTTTACCTCACTATTCAGTATTATTTCGGCATCGTAATTTTCGAGGATTTTTTTTACAATAGATAATCCAAGACCGCTTCCAGGGATTTTGCTTGTTTCTTTGTTTCTTATCCTTACAAATTCTTTAAAAAGTTTGTTTTGATCTTCTTTGCTTATTCCTATTCCAGTATCAGCGATTATTATTTCAACTTTATTTGTAAATTCTCGAATTGTACAATCGACTCTACCACCATTTTTGTTGTATTTGACAGCATTTGAAAAGATATTGTTCAACACAATTTCTAAGTCGTTTATATCAAAATCATATATTATTTTAGTGTTATAGTTAAGATAAATGTTTACATCCTTTTGTATTGCCATTGGTTTGATTGAAGCGATGCAGGTTTTTGCTACTTCTCCTATGTCGGTTGGTACTGGGTTTCTTTTTGCTTGTCCAGATTCTATTTTTGTTAAATCGAGCAAATCCATTATCATACCTCTCATTGCGTTTAAACGCTCAATTGATCTATCAATCATTGGGAGGTAATCGGCAACATATTTACCGTTCTTTTGTTCTTTGATGATTTTAAGATATCCTTCGACAGCATTGACGGGCGACTTTAACTCGTGCGATAAAAGTGATAAAAATTGAAATCTTATATGTTTTCCTTCTTTTTGTAATTTAGAAGTCATTTGTTTTAAGAAGAGCTGCTTAGTAATATTTTCGATTGACGCTCTTAACTCCTGTGGGGTAAATGGTTTTGGGACAAAATCAATTGCTCCTTGTCTAGTTGCTTTTACTGCGAGTTCGAGTGAGGCATACGAGGTAATCATTATGACCTTTGAGTCGATTTCTTGTTCGTTAATATATTCGAGCACATCAACTCCTTGTATTCCAGGCAGTTTGTTATCAAGCAAAATTATATGAAAGTTCTCTGCTTTTATCTTTTCAATAGCTATTTCGCCAGTTTCGGCTTCGCTTACTTCGAATCCTATTGGTTCGTCCATAAAAGGATAATCAACTTCGAATTTTTCTATTATTCGTTTAATGCCTGATCTAATCCCAAACTCGTCGTCAACTACTAAGATTTTTAATTTATCCATAATTTTGAGATTTTAATAATTTTTTTAACTCTTCTGCAATTTTTTCTGATTCAACACCTTTTTCAAGATATAAATCTGCTTTTATCCACGAATTATCAGTATCGAATTTATATCCTGTTTCGGCAGTAACTGCGGTAGAAATAATAACTGGAGTATTTGGATGCAATTTTTTTGTTTTGTATGCAAGTATAAAACCACTATCATCGTTTTCCATCATAAGATCAAAAACCGCAGCGTCAAAACCGCCAATTTCAATTAATTGTTCGGCTTCTTTTTGAGAACTTGCAGTAATTACAGTAAAACCAGCAGTCTCGAGACGAAATTTTGTTTGAAACAAATAATCGAAATCATCATCAGCTAAAAGAATTATTCTATTTGTTTTCATATTTAATTTTCGTTTAGTTGTGGTAAAGTTATTGTAAATTTTGTTCCCGTTTTTCCTTTTTGAGGATTACTATTTGAATCGACATGAATTTTACCTTTGTGCATTTTAATTATTCCATAAGTTGTAGGGAGTCCAAGTCCTGTACCTTTGCCAAATTCTTTAGTTGTAAAAAATGGTGTAAATAGTTTATCTTTATCAACCTCTTTTATACCTGTTCCCGTATCTTGAAAAATTAGTTTCACATTTTCTTTTTCATTACTTAGCTCAATATTAAGTTTGCCACCATCTGGCATAGCTTCGATAGCATTTTTTATAATATTAGTAATTGCCTGTGTCATTTGTTCTTCATCAATAGATGTGTTAAAGTTACTTAAATAGCATTTTTGTTCAACCTCAATATTGCTAGGTATAATTACTGCTTTTAAGCAATTGTTAATAAATTCTGAAATATTTATTGATGTGAACTTTACTTTGTTTTTTCTGGCAAAATTTAATAAGCCACTAACAATGTTTTTGCAGCGCATTGCTTGCTCTGTTATCAATTTTAAATCTTCATAAGCCTCTTCATTGGGATCTGTTTCATCGAGCATAATGTTTGCATACATAATTACAACTCCAAGAGGGTTGTTTATTTCGTGTGCTATTCCTGCAGCTAGTTGTCCTAGGTGTGCTAGTTTTTCGCTTTGTTTAAGTGCTTGTTGCACAGTTTCGAGCTTTGTATTTTTTGTGTTAAGCTCGTTTACCATATTTTTTAATTTATCTAAAGTATAAGGTAAACACATATCCACTTCAGCAAGGCCTCGTAGTACCGCTATTGCATGTTCTCTACAAGATTCATACCCGCACGCATGACAGTCTAGCCTATCTTGCTTGTCGTGTTTTCCCATTTCATGGTATAGTGCTTCAATTTCCTCTTCGGTAGGAACCTTAACTCTACTATCATCTTGTGAAAACTCACGACTAAGATCAATATTACGAAACCTACTAAAATTGTTTTCCCAATCCTGTATATTTAGATTGTCAAGTTTTCTTTTGACATAACGAGTTATATAAGCTCTGTTTTGATATCGTTTACCTTCAGAGAACATCCCAGGTCCCATAATACATCCTTCACAGCAAAGCAGTTCCAAATTATGATCATCGATATATCCATTATCAAATTCATTGATAGCCTCTTTAAAGTTTTCTCGACCTTCTGCAACTATAATATTCCCTTGAATAAGATTCTCTTGGATATTTATAGTATTAATCAGTCCCCTGCTTATAGGAAATGCTGCACCTCTACCACCATGTGGTGGGTCAAGCTCAGACGGCTCACAGTCTTCGGCTTTAATGTTTTCTGTTTCAAACATATTTCGAATTTCCTTAAATGTTAGCACATAATCAGGGTCATCAGATTCAGTCTTTTTTGCTATACAAGGTCCAATAAATACAGTTTCACGATCTTTACCGTAGAGTTCTTTAACAACTCTTACAATAGCCATTAGTGGAGAAACAATTGGAGCTAAAGATTTTGTTAGTTGTGGGTAGTATTTAGTTATATATGAAACAATTGCTGGGCAGTCGCTTGAGATATATTTTTTGTGAGCTTCATTTAGTAGAAGTTCTTCATATTTCATAGCCACTAGGTCTGCACCAAAAGAGACTTCAACAACTTTATCGAAACCAAGCTTTTTTAACATCCCTACTACAATTTTGTGGTCTTCAAATTCTTTAAATTCAGCAGGGAAAGCTGGAGCAATACATGCAATACAATTTTTACTAGTTTTAAGAAGATGTAAAACTTGCTGTTCTTCGTTATAAAAACTCTTGGCTTTACGGGTGCATACTTTTACACAATTTCCACACCCAATGCATCTTTCGACAATTACATTTGCTTGTCCATTTTGCATGCTAATAGCTTTTGCAGGACATTCTCTGATACAGGTATAGCAAGTTTTACACCTATCGGCGATAGTAAAGACTAAGGGTTGTTTTTCACTAATTTTTATCATATTAAAATATGTTTCCTAGTTTATTGTTTCTATAAAATCCTTTTATAAATGGATTTTTTCCAGGCGTATTATTACTTGTTTTTTCATCATATTCGCTTAATGTCTTTCTCAAACGTTTTTGGCTATCCTGACTATCAGTGAGCTTTTGTCCACACCCATCGATGCAACCCGATTTGCATGATCGTACTTCTACAAACAGATAGTTTCCCTGCAATATTTGTTTTTTGTATTTAACTAGGTTTTCAATACCTGATATGCAAGCTACACTATAGTATGTTTTATTTATTTCAAACTCATATTCAATAAAGTCCTTTTCGGGTTTGATTTCAATTATTCGATTGAGTTGAACACTTAAATCGGAGCGATGAAATAACTCTCGTACAATTCCTTCGGTAATTCCATGTTTAGTTTCAAAAAACACACCAGCAGATGAGTCTGAGTTTGCTGGATTGTCGGGTGTTTCTTTTCGTGTAAACGGTAATGTTATACCTAAGGTTTTTAGTAGTTTATCAAGTTCATCGGAGGTTAGTACAAAGTCTATTTCGGGTACTCCTTTGTTTGTATTTTGTGTTTGAACAGCTTCGTATTTGTGAGCAATGCATGGGCTAACACTCATCAGTAAGTCTGTAGATTCTTGCATTGACAGTATTTTTGCTCCAATTTGTTGTGGGGCAGGAATCTTGCACAAAAACTCAACAAGTTCGGGTTCTTTTATCTGTATATATTTTTTAATTGCTGGACAATCGGTAATAATCAATGGTTGTGGTGAGTTTTTTAATCTGTTTTGGATGATTGATGTAGCCTCACTAATAAAAAAGTCGTTGAATAATGACATTGGGTAAACCTTGTTAAATCCAATACTGTGCAAGGCTGCAACAAGCATATTACGTGCATCTTCATATTTGCGAATATTATAACTTACAGCAATATTAGCGATTGTCGTAGTGGGTATCATTATACTCTTTGTCGTTTTGTTATTTCCGAGTTTTTCGATAACCTGATTAATGCTGGATTTTGCCATAATGGCTCCTGTTGGACATGCTGTAACACATAAACCACAATGAATGCAATCGGAGTAAAATAAACCTTTTTGAAAAACAGTCTCTATGCTAGTGTTTTTGCCTCTATTTATTAAATCAATAGCTGAAATTCCCAATATTTCATCGCAAATTCTAACACATCGTCCACATAAAATACATTTTGACATGTCGCGGACTATACCTGGACTTGAGCGGTCAGTTTTTCTACTCATTAAATCGCCATAAAAAACTTTTTCTCGAATATTTAAGTCTTCGGAGAGTTTTTGTAACTCACAATTTCCACTTTTATCGCAATAAAGACAATTTTCGGGATGATTTGCAAGTAATAATTCTATAATTGTTTTACGTGCATTTATGACTTCGGGTGAGTGAGTAAAAATTTTCATATTTTCTCTTACCGGAGTAGAACATGAGGTAATAAGCTCTCCAGTTTCTGCATCTTCAACTACACAAAGCCTACATGCTCCTGTTGGACTAAGTTCTTTCATGTTACATAGGGTGGGTATGGATATCCCAATCCTGTTTAGAACAGATAGAATTGTTTCATTGCTATCTGCTTTTTGTTTAGTGTTATTTATGTAACAAGTTATTGTCATATTTTATTTTATCATTATTGCATTAAATTTACAAGATGCTTCGCAAACTCCACACTTGATGCATCTGTCCTGAATAATAAAGTGAGCTTGATGTTCTGTGCCAATAATAGCATCGGCAGGACATTTTTTTGCACATATTCCGCAACCTACACAATTATCGACTACGACATAATATTCTTTTAAGTTACGACATACATTGGCTTCGCATTGTCTCTCATAAATGTGTTCTTCATATTCTTGTCTAAACCTTAATAATCCGCTCAAAATTGTATTTGGAGCATTTTGACCAAGTCCGCAGAGAGATGTTTTTTGCATTAAACTCGAAATTTGCTCTAATTGTGTAACGCCTTTGAATCTTAATAATGATTCGTGTTTGTTATACTCTGATGGTTTTTCAGATATTCTGTTAAGAATTTCCAATAGTCTTTGCGAGCCTTCGCGACAAGGTATGCATTTGCCACAACTTTCGTTATTTATAAACTTTATAAAATATTTTGTAATATCTATTATGCAATTTGTTTTATCTAAAACTAAAAAACTACCAGACCCCAGCCCTAATTTATTATCTATTGCAGTTTCATAGTCTAAGTTAATCGAAAATTTATCGGGGTCAATAAAACCCCCTGAAGGGCCACCAATATGAACCGCTTTAATTTCGGGTTGGCGTTGTTTAGTAATGCAAATGTCCATGATTTCGGCTACACTTGTTCCTAAGTCAATCTCAATTACACCAGTAATATCAGTTTTTCCGCTTATAGAAAATAGTTTGGTTCCAAACGAATTATTTAATCCGGCTTTTTGAAACTCATCACCACCATAATTGAGGATATATGGGACATTACAAACTGTTTCGATATTATTAACAACTGTAGGTTGTCCGAACAAGCCATCTTCTGATGGATAAGGAGGTTTTGGTTTAGGCGTACCTCTTTCACCTTCCATACTTGCAATAAGAGCTGTTTCTTCGCCACAAACATAAGCTCCTGGACCTTTAAAGATTTCGATTTCGATATTAATTCCGCTACCAAAAATATCTTCGCCAGTAAGACCTGCTTTTTGAGCTTGAAACAGAGCGTTTTCTAATCTCTCTATTGCCAGAGTATAAGTGTTTCTAATATATATAAATGCTTTGCGTGCATTAACTGCATAAGCCCCAATTAAAATCCCTTCAATTACTAGATGAGGATTGTTTTCAGCCAAAAGTCTGCCTGAGAAAGACCCTGGGTCACTTTCGTCAGCGTTACAGATGAAATATTTTTGTGATTTACCAGTATTTAAAGCCTTTTGCCATTTCTTTCCTGTGTTAAATGCTCCACCTCCGCGACCTCGTAAGCCACTTTTCTCGATGATGTTACATACTTCTGCTGCCGTTTTTCTTGTAATCGTTTCTGCAAAGGCTTTATAGCCGTCATAATCTATGTATGATTCAATAAAATCGGGTTGAATAAGTCCGAAGTTTTTTAATATACGACGGTTTTGTTTTGCAAAAATATCAAGTTGATATAGTTCGGGGACATCCGCCCACGAGCTTAATCCTGTATGAGATATTTGTCCTAATATAAAGTCTGATTCAGGTAAAATATGATTTAAAATGCTATCAAGAATTGTACTAACATAACTGAATGTAACATTTTTGAAGAAGATCAATGGACGCCCATGGATTTGTATGCCAATAACTGGATCAAATGAGCTTATCCCTAAACTGCCAGTTTCAATTAATTTGTAATTTTCGTCCTTGTCAAAATACTTTTTTATATACTGTATTGTAGCGTCTATTCCAGAAACGATGCTCCCAGTATTACGCTCTACATAAATATGTGGCATTTCGACAGGCTTAGAATATTGAGGGGCTTTTTCAAGCTCCACAGCATCAATAAAAAGTGTTTTATATGTCTTGTCTTTTAAGTTCTTCATGTTATAAATTCAAGTCAGAAAATATTTTTTTTATATCTTCTTTGGAAACTTTTGTGTGAAATTTCCCATTAATTGAAATCACAGGTCCTTGTGAGCAAGCACCCATGCAGGGTATAATCTCAAGACTATATAAACCATCGTTACTTGTGTCTTTTTCATCAGCCTTTATTAGTTTCTTTATATCTTCAATAAGTCCTATTTCTGCATTTACATGACATGACGAACCCTCGCATACTTGAATGTGAAATTTGCCTTTTGGCTTAAACCTAAATTGGTTGTAGAAAGATGTAATGCCAAATATTTTACCCGATGGAATACCAGAGTTCTTACTTAGTACTTCAATAAACGACAAATCAATATAACCAAACATATCCTGAAATTCTTGTAAATAGGAGAGTAACTCATGCTTATACACTTTATCTGGTAATTTTGAAATGTATTTTTCCATAAAAGAGTAGTTATATTCTGCAAATATAATAATTGTTATTCAAAAAACAATGTTATTTTATTAACAAAACTATGTTTGATAATAGATTTATACAAAAATAATTACTCAATCTGATGCAATTTTCCTAATATTGTAAATTGTAATTTCGAAATTATGAAAAAATATTATTCAATATCTGATCTTTCCGAAATATCTGGCATACAAATTCAGACTATTAGGATTTGGGAAAGCCGTTACCGTATTTTTACTCCCAAGCGTACTCCAACAAACCTTAGACAATATTCGCATCAGGATTATGTAAAAATGATTCTTGTGAGTTTTTTGATAAACCGTAATTTTCGCATAGGCAAGATTGAGCAATTAGACCCACTTGAACTACGTGATAAAGTACGTAAGGAGTTGTTGGCTCAATCGAAAGATTATCCTGAAATGCGTGCTATGACTGTTCAATTATTGCAAGGTGATATAAAATCATTTGCAGAATATCTATTTCAATGTCTGTCCGATATTAGTCCCGATGAGTTTATCTTAAAATCCTTAGTCCCATTAATTAATAATTTGAATGTTATTGATTATATTGATGAGTCTAATATTGGCAATAAATTGATAGTCAGGAATATTATACAAAAAGATTTAATTGTAGTTGCAGAAAACAAATTGCAGAATAGCTTTTATAATAATAATAACAATCTGCTTATTATACGTGGTGATAATGCTATTTCGATAAACCTTTTTCTTGTTCATTTTTTAGCGGTTGTTAAAAAATATAAATCAGATGTTTTTCTTAATTTAATTGCAGAGGATTGCATTGATGTGTTGGAAAAAAAATTAAAGCCTGATGTAGTTTATACTGAATTTAACGAAGCAAAATCTCTTT
>JAQVOR010000101.1 GCA_028702535.1 Bacteroidales bacterium | reverse complement strand
TCTGGCAGCCAAAGAATATAATGTTGCCAAATATGTTCCTTATGGACCGATAAAAGAGGTAATGCCTTATTTAGTAAGACGCGCCGAAGAAAACTCATCTATGGAATCGCAAGCAAAAGAAGAAATTGTGATGCTGAAAAAAGAGATGAAAGCAAAAGCATAATCAATCCAAGTGTTGATATTTTTTTACTTAAACTTAATTAATTGCTAAGGTTCAACAATAACTTCGAATAAACAATCCGAGTGAATAGTAGGCAAAAAATATTTATAATTATTTTAGATATTTCATTTTTTGTCATAATTTATTTGTTTTCTGGAATATTTTTCGTTTGAAATAGAATGTTGGCATATAGCGTATTTTTATTTATTTGTAGACTTATAAGCAACAGTTAAATTGTTTTGATTATCGTTTAATCTTGTAAATTCGTAATCCACAATTAGCTCGTTGTATTCGCTATAATTTTCACATTTAATTTTGCTGTAATCAAGCAGCACATTTATTATTGGTTTTGGAAGTTCCATACTAAATTCTTTAATGGCTTTTTGCATTTCTGTCTCTCCTTTATTTTTCTTTATTACACCTAAATTCCAAGCCATAACTCCAAGCCCAACAATATTTCGTTCATCATCAAAAGTCATTGCTTCTTTCAATAAAGGACGTATCATCTCTAAAACAGCATCAGATATTTTTCTGCCCTTTGGGTTATTATTGTAATTAAACTGCACATCACTAGTTAACGCTTTATCTAATCTTCTTTTAATTTCTGATAAGCCTTGAGTATTATTCTTATTAGATATTATGCCATTCTCTCTTTCTTTTTTTCTTTGATGTAGTATTTTACTACGTTTCCTATTTTTAGCTTTTCCCATTATTTCTATTTTTCATTATTTGTTTTTTTTCAGCAACTTTTAAAGCGTCTTTTGCATGTTCCTCATTGCCAATCTCATATAACATTTAGTCACTAATAAAAGCACCCACCTTTCTTAAATGATAGCCTTCCTTTTCTAGTAATGTCCGTATTATTTCTCCAGTTTTTTGCATTTTACAATTATCGTTTTGACAAAAATAGTAAAGGTTTTATTTACTTCTCAATAATTAAGTCTATTCTTTTTCAATAACTTATCAAAAATATCGCTTTTTATCTTTGTTTTTTCGTAGCAAATTTGTCTTTTTTTATCTTTATTTAGCTTGTGTCTAACTATAATATATATTTCAATTATTCTAATTGGGATTGTAAGATCTAAGAGGAAATCCAAACTATAAAACCACAAACTTAAATGAAAGTAGTAAAGACAATTCTGTATTATTGCAACCTTTTAAAATCATTTTCGTTTAAGCAATAGCAAAAGATATATAACGATGAGAATTAACAAAGATAAAGATATTTTTGGTCGTTGCTGCACAGACTACTACAACGGCGATAAAAACGCACAAATTATTGTACATACAGACATTGCAGAAACCGACATATTGCCTGCCGAGCATTTATTTAGAGGTTTTGACCAAATGCCTCATCACGAGCAGACGGCACTACAACAAGCACGTGGCGACATTTTAGATATTGGGGCATGTGCAGGTTCTCATTCACTATATTTACAAAGTTTAGGATATAATGTTACTGCCCTTGATATTTCAGCCGGTTGTTGCGAAGTAATGGCAAATAGAGGTGTGAAAAATGTTCTTTGCGAAGACATTTTTAAACACACCGGAAAAACTTATGACTCTATTTTACTCTTAATGAATGGTATTGGGATTGCGGGAAATCTCCCAAAATTACCCGTACTACTCGAACATCTAAGAACATTATTAAATCCAGGAGGCAAAATAATATTCGACTCAAGCGATTTGCAATATCTTTATCTCGAAGATGACGGTAGTATTGCCATTCCACTAACTGAAAAATACTACGGAGAACTGATATATAATCTTGAATATAAAAACAAAAAATCAGGAAAGTTCAATTGGTTTTTCGTTGACCCTTATACAATTGAAGCAGTTGCTGGACAATGTAATTTTAAAATGCAATTTATAGCAAAAGGTCCACATTACGATTATGTAGCATGTTTGTATTTATAAGAATGCCAAAGCGTTTATAAATTATTGTAGCTTATTTTGTTTTTAGCATCAATTATTTCTTCTCAAAAAACCAACATTTAAAACAAAATTTTTATAATAAAATATTTTGCAATTTAAAAATAATGTTTTATCTTCGAGTATTATTAATGCATGTTATTATTATAAGCAAAACTGTGAAATTTAAAGACATAAAATATCGCATTGTAATAATGTGCTTATTACTCCCGACCTTTAATTTTGCACAACAAGTTAAAATTATTGCGACAGTTAAAGATAGTGATACAGCAGAACCTCTTGCTTATTGCAATGTGTCTGTCTCTGGAACAGGTAAGGGGACAATTACAAACTCTGATGGAGTGTTTTCAATTACGGTAAGTTCTGAAAATGATATTTTGGTGTTTTCATACCTTGGTTACAAAAACCTAACTATTTCAGCATCAGCTTTATTGAAAAACAAAAATGTATTTCTGCAAAAAAACACTTATGAATTGCAAGAAGTCGAAATACATGCCGATAATGATTACCTGTATAAAATTTTATCAAACAGTCGAAGAAAAGTAAAGAGTAATTACGATCAAAACATTTCCAAATCCTATTATTGTGTCGAAACAAAAGCAACACCTCTTGAAGTAATATATTCAAATCCGTATTATGATTCCGTTAATAATTTTGCTCTCATAAACCATGTTTATGAGAAAGAAAGACAGTCCGAAGAAACTGTAGAAATATTGGAATGCCTGTATAATGCAACAATGTCAGGAGCAAAAATCAATCATTTTTCATTCCGTAACGGAAAGGCTTTTATACCCCCACCTAAAGAAAATTACTTTTTGACATTAAACTCATCCAAGGCAATGGGACAATTTTGTTATTTTGAAGAAAACGAAAATTTTCCATCATGTCCTTTCCAGTACAACAAAAGAACTATGAAAAAAACTTTCAATCTTGAATTACTTTCTTTTGATGGAAAAAACTACCATATAAAATTTTATCCTTATGACAATTTAAGAAACCATTTTTCTGGCGAAGTTTGGATTGAAAAGAAAACATCACAGGTTCTTAATATTAGTTTAAGCGTTAAAAATGCAGAAACTTGTCCGCTCATACCATTATTTGAAATTGATACAATAAAGAACTTTAACATGGATGTTAGCTATTCATTCAATCCAGAGTACAGTTACTTACCCGATTACACATTTTTTAATTACGATTTTATTTATGTTAGCAGACGAGACACTATTGTTAGAGAAGACATAAATAAAAGGACTACAAGTAAAATAAGTTCAAATGGACTAATATATTATTATGACTATAATAAGCCATTTATTCTACCTTACTTTACATACGATTATGATTTTAATGATTATATGCTCATGACTTTCATTCCTTATAATAAAGTGCTTTGGAATTCAAATGATATTGTACTTTTAACAACAAAACAAAAACAACAAATAGGTGTTAACGATGAGTATGGCAATGCAGAAAATCAACTTAATATTAAAGACGGAAAAATTATATTTGAGAAGTTTTTTCAGAAAGACATATCTTTTTTTGAATTTCATTATGTGTTTTGGTCAACAGATAAAAGAGTGATATTGTCCAGTCCATCTATATATGACAATATTTCAAAAGATGTGGATAAAATGCAATTCCCAAGTGATTTATACAATTTAAAAGTCCAGATATTACTTGATGTTACCGAAATTGGAGATTCTATTGTTTGCAAATCATGGACTATTTTTGATACAATGGAAACATTTTACAAATACGCCGAAACCTCAAATACCAAAGCATTCTTTAATATTTACTTTGACATCTGCGAAATTGAACGTCGTAAAATGCAAAAACAATTAGATGAGAACAAATACACTTTATCCGAAATAGAGGCCATCTATTATTCTACTAAAGCAGAAATGGAAAAGATTTCAAAACAATTCGTTATGGAAACCGACCGTGGTCGAGATGATAAAAACATGAAAAGATGGAACAAATATGTTTTGGAAAATCTTGGAATAGACAATTTGGAATTGGTTAAAAATACTGAGAAAAGAAAAAATCAATAAGGTTTTTAAATCTTGATGTTTTACATTTTATACAGAAAGAAACAAGTCATACCAATTTAATTACAAAATACTGCATACAAGTCCAATATTGAGAGGTTATTCCCCAACTCCTGAATATAACGGCTGGACAAATGCTGTTGGATTGATGAAAATAAACGCAGACGGCAATAAAATAGCTCTGGCAATTCAAATAATGGGTATTTTTGAATTATTTGACTTCGATAAGTCAACTGGAATTATATCGAATTGTAAAACATCGCCTTCATATACCGCTGCATACGGAGTTGAATTCTCTCCCAATGGCGAATTATTATATGCAACAAAAAACATTTATGGTACTTCAACTCTATTCCAATATGATATTACACAAACAAATCCATTCTCGAATCCCATCGTAATTGCTACAGAAACAAAACTGCGGATTACAATTAGGTCCCAATGGCAAAATTTACGCAACAAAATGTTTAGGAGAATATCTTGCTGAGATAAATTACCCTAATGAAATTGGTCTTGCATGCGGATATGAATCAAATGCTGTGTATTTGCAAGGTTCAATTTGCCATTATGGCTTACCATCAATTTTCTTTTATAAAGGATTTAGATTTTTTACCGGGTCAGAGGTAAATATAGATATTTGTGATGGGGACAGCATATTTTTAGAAAATGCTTATCAATCAATTGAAGGGACATATTATGATACCGTTGTTTCATATCTTGGTTGGGACAGTATCGTAAACACACACCTTACAATAGTGCCAATACCAGAAACTCCTATAATTTATGGAGATGCTGGGATTTTATATTCAAGTTACGCTGAGAATTATCAATGGTATTTTAACTCATCCCCAATTGCAGGAGCAACATCACAAACTTATCAACCTACATCAAATGGCAGTTATATGGTGGAAGTATTCAACAATTTTGGATGTAATGCTTTTTCTGAAAATTTAGAATTTATTTACGATATGTTTAATACCAATCATGTAAGCTCTAATTTTATTTTTCCTAATCCTTTCGAGTCGTTATTTTATGTGGACATAAATAAGGAATATTCAATTTGCATATACGACTTAAATGGCAAAGAAACATACAATAAAAATAATCTAAATGGAATCTCAAAGCACAATTGCTCATTCTTAGAAAAAGGCTTTTATATTGTCAAAATTCAAACAAAAGATAAAACATTATTCAGTAAAATCGTAAAAAAATAATATTATAAGGATTTATGCTTTTTCTTTAAGCTTATAATGCCAAAACACTTATAATCTGAGTTCGATATAATTTATTAGTTTAGTGCACAACTATTAATATTTCACAATAGATACGTGATAAAACTATAAAATAAATTATATTTGTGAGGTAATTATTAATGATGATAAAAATACTACTAAAAATAAGAAATTGGTTTAACTTGTTTGGAAAAAGCATTTCGAGTATATTCAGAATTGTTTTGATGTCAAAATCAGTAAATACATTCAAAAATACCAAGCCTGCCAGTAAAGCTTTGATTATTTTGGGGAATGGACCAGGACTTAAACCATTTATTGAAGAAAGTCGAAATAAATTATCGAAATACGAATTGCTTTGCGTTAATCATTTTGGTATTACCGATTATTACACCGAATTAAAGCCAAAATATTATGTTGCCATAGCATTCGACCTTTTTCGGGATGATATTATGCCTCATTTTGTAGAAGCTTCAAATAAATTATTTAATGCAATTGCGGATAAAACAGATTGGCCGCTTAAATTTTTTATTACAGTCGAAGCCAAAAAGCATGAGAGATGGCAAAAGATTTTAAGCCAAAATAAACACATTGAAATTATTTACATAAATCTCACTCCAGTAGAAGGTTTTCATAAATTTATGTACCGCAATTTTGATAAAGCAAAAGGAATGCCCAGACCACATAATGTAATGGTTCCAGCAATTTACACTGCAATTAGTCTAAAAGCACCAAAAATCATCCTTGCTGGTGCAGACCACTCATGGCTAAAAGAATTGCATGTTGATGATGATAATCGCACTCTTTTTTACAATCAGCATTTTTATGATAAAGAAAAGCAAGTAAAACAATTTGACTATGCTGGTCAGCGTTATATGAAATTGCACGAGATTTTGGGAACAATGAGTCTTGCATTTAAAAGTTATCATATTTTAAAAGAATATGCTGAATATAAAAACATTAAAATTTTAAACATCACTCAAGGCTCTTATATTGATGCTTTTGACAGATGTAAATACGAGGATTTATAATTTAATAAAAAACAGAGAATATGAAAACATATAGTAAACCAAAAGTAATCGCCGAAATTGGCTGTAACCACAAAGGAGATATCGAACTTGCAAAAGAACTTATATTGCTTGCCAAACAATGCGGTACCGATTATGCAAAATTTCAAAAACGTAATTCACGTGAGTTATTAACTGAAGAGCAATATAATGCTCCGCATCCAAACGAGATGCATGCTTATGGAAAGACTTATGGTGAGCACCGCGAATTTCTAGAATTATCAGTAGAGCAACATGCCGAGCTTAAAGATTTTTGTCAAAAAAATGATATCGGTTATGCAACATCAGTTTGGGATTTAACCTCAGCTATTGAAATTGCAGGACTTAATCCTGATTTTATTAAAATTCCGTCTGCTTGCAATAATAATTATGAAATGCTTGAATATCTGCGAGATCATTATAATGGACTTGTTCTGGCCTCACTTGGAATGACAACTCACGAAGAAGAAGAAAAACTAATTACACTTTTCGAGAAAACAAATGCTGCAAAAGATCGACTAGTCATATTTTCATGTACTTCGGGATATCCAGTTGCTTTTGAAGATGTATCTTTATTAGAAATAGATCGCATAAAAAAATTATACGGTAACAGAGTTAAGGAAGTTGGTTTTAGCGGACATCATCTGGGCATTGCAATCGACATAGCTGCTTATACTTTAGGTGCAAGTTGGATTGAAAGACATTTTACCAAAGACAGAACATGGAAAGGAACAGACCACGCTGCTTCGCTTGAAGCTCCAGGATTAACAAAAATGATACGTGACCTCAATGCTTCTTATAAAGCTCTCACTTATAAAAAATCTGAAGTTCTAGAAGTTGAACAAATTCAAAGAGATAAACTTAAATACAGAAAAAAATGAGCATAATTGCATTTGTTCCAGTTCGTAGTGGCAGTAAATCTATTAAAGACAAAAACATTAAACCGCTAAACGGAAAACCAATGTTTTACTGGGTATTGAATGCATTACAAAACTCAGTAGAAATTAATAAAATCATACTCGCTACCGATTCAAAAAAATATTCGGATATTGCTGCTAGTTTTGGATTTCATAAACTTGAAACTTATATACGCAAACCCGAAAATGCGATCGATACCGCTTCTACAGAATCAGTTGTGTTAGAATATCTTGATACAGCTGCTCTTAATAACGACGACCTTTTTGTTTTAGTTCAAGCAACATCTCCCTTAACTACATCTACAGATATTAGTAATGCTATCAGACAATTTGCATACTCAAGAAAAGATTCATTGCTCACTTGCGTAAGAACTAAACGATTTTTCTGGAATGCAGATGGGATTGCTATAAATTATGATTATAAAAATCGTCCACGGCGTCAAGATTTTGATGGGATGTTTATGGAGAACGGAGCTTTTTATATTAACAAAGTTTCCAATATCCTTAGAGATAAAAACAGACTTTCGGGTGCGATAGATATTTACGAAATGCCCGAAAATACCGCTATCGAAATTGACGAACCTGCAGATTGGAAAATAATAGAAATATTACTGGCAGAACAAAATCAGGCAAAACCCCAAAAACCAGTAAAAATAAAACTCTTTTTGTCAGACGTGGACGGGGTTTTAACTGATGCTGGAATGTATTATTCTGAAAAAGGTGATGAACTTAAAAAGTTTAATACTTATGACGGGATGGGCTTTAAAATATTGCAAGAAAAAGGAATAAAAGTTGGCATTATTACAGGTGAAGACCGTGAATTAAATAGAGCTCGTGCCAATAAACTTCAGTTAGATTTTGACTTTCATGGAGATAAGAATAAACTCGAAACTATTACTAAACTTTGTATGGAAACAAAAATCAATCTATCCGAAATAGCATATATAGGCGATGATATTAACGATTTTGAACTTTTATCAAAAGTTGGATTAGCTGCCTGCCCAGCAAATGCTGTCCAAAAAATAAAAGATATTCCTGGTATTATTCAACTTGCAAAAAAAGGCGGCGAAGGTGCAGTAAGAGAATTTGCCGAAATGATAATGAGCGATTTTTATTTAGAGTAATATGACTTCTTATTCCTTTGATTTATCAAAAAAACAAATACTTTTGCATAAACAGATTTTTAATAGGGTACGTTTGTTATGACTTCATTATTAAAACAAATATTTTTAAGCATAATCTTTTTAATACCTATCTCGGTTTCTGCTCAAACTTTTCATGAGTTTTTTTCGGATTTTTCTCAAACTCAAGACACCTCTAAACTATATATCGAAATTGACAATACTAATTTCTTAAAGAACAATGAATACTTTAACCCTTTTGTCGAAGGATATACTCTTATCGGGTATTGGTTAAAACCACAAGTAAAATATAATGCAACAAAAAGATTAAGTTTTTCTGCTGGATTTCATGCTCAAAAATACTCGGGCGTTAAGGGATTCAGTGAGTTTATGCCACTATTTAGCCTTCAGTTTAAAACAGGAAAACACAGTAAACTAATTTTTGGAAACCTTGCAAGTACGATAAATCATAATATATCTGATTATATTCTCGCTGACGAAAATTATCTTACCAATAATGTCGAAAGTGGTTTACAGTTTATGCATAAAAGTAAAAGATACTTCTCAGATACATGGATTGATTGGAGGCAATTTATTTTTAACGGTTCGCCGTTTCCCGAAATTCTTTTATTTGGCACATCAAACGAAATAAGTTTAATATATAACAACAATAAGTCGATACTTGACATAAATCTTGACGGAGTTGCAAGCCATGTTGGAGGGCAAATAAACTCAAGTAATGATTATGTGCAAACAATTATGAACTCTGCCACCGGATTAAATTATAATATATATCCAGAGGTGTTTTTTACGAAAATTAGTCTGTTTTCGCATTATTACACCTCATTAGACCAAAGTCCTACAAAAAGATTAAAGTATATTTACGGTTACGGCGTATTGTCGGGTGTCGAAGTCTCAAACGAATATGTTGATCTTAGAATGGCACATTGGTATGGAGATTATTATTTTACAAAATTTGGAAATCAGATGTTTTCATCACTTAATATTGAAAAACCAAATTATACCGAAGACCAGCGAGCGTTTGTAAATGCACATTTAATGGCGAAATATGAGAAAATTAAAAACCTTAAAATAGGATTAGGCGTAAATCTATATTATGATCTTTATAATCTAAGAATGGATTATTCTATGGGATTTTATATTAAATCGAATTTTAGATTTAAATTAATTGATTAAATAACAAAACTATGAATATGAAAAATACAGTCATCACTTTAATACTACTTGTTGTTGTTTTATCAGGGTGTAAAAAAGCAAATATATCAGATGATCCATATATAGATAGTATTGGCGGAGTAAAAATAAGATATATTGTAAGTGTCGTTGATGGTTCGTCAACAATTGGCAAGTCTGACTTAACAATTGACAATGCTACAGTTTGTGTGGTAGTTAATGATAGTGTTTATGAAACTCCAGTTGATAACAATGGAATAGCTGTGTTTAGTAATTTATTTGCAGGAAACACAATTGTTCAAATTAAATGCGAGGGATATACAACTGCCAATTTAGTTGTTGACTTACGAGCTATGCCAGATACGAGCCATGTTTATGATGCCTCAAATCATAGAGTGGTTTCAAGTATTGTCTCTATTTTTCCGACAAGTGGCGAAAGTCTTGCAAATGTCTCAGGTAAAATACGAGCCGAGCTTGATTTAACAAATACTGAGTTAGAAACTGTAACTAATGATATTAAGGTAAGAGCAAATGTTATTGCTACAGATCTATATAATTATGTTGATCATAATTGCTCGGGTGGTGTAATTAATCTTAATTATACTGATTTTATAATTACGAGTAGTAACTCATCTGGTAATTATTCTATGAAAGTGCCAGCATCGGCAAAAGGCTTAAGATATATTATTAATGCTGATGATTTTGAGCATTTCCAACAAATTACTGCAAGTAGTCTCCTACGAAAAATTTACAATTTAAAGGCTGATACAATTAGTGTTCAGACTGGTGGAACATATATAAAAGATTTAATATATCAATAAAAAAACATGCCGATCGCAACAAAGCAACCAGCAGTTTTCAATCCGTTTTACGATAAAACAATATACTTTTTTAAAATGTAAAGTTAAGACCGAAGCTAATTGGGTTAAGTTCATGTCCTTTATTTTCTGCATAAAGAGTACTCAAATCGTAAGCGGCAAAAATATTAAAATCATATATTCCGAATACAGCTTTTACGCCATAGCGGTAAGAATTAAGAAAATAGTCTCCTTTATTTTTATATACAGATTGTGTTCCAGCGATTTCGAATTCATGTTTCACATGTCCTCCCAAACGGTATCCAGCATAAACACCAGCACCAAGTCTAAACATTTTATGATTGACACCGCTATTTTTGGGGCCAAAATGAACCATGGGCATAATGCTTAAATTAATAAAAGGTACGGTTGTTTTACTTTTAATATAATCGGCACCTAAAGTATCAGAACTGAATACAACATCATTTGCTGTTTGAGTAACACGTGTTGATTTATTTGCATATTTAAAATTATACCATGAAAAACTAGCAGCAATGTCAATTGAAACTGGCTTTGCAAAATACCATCTCATGCCACCGCCAAGTGCGACATTCCATGAACCCCATGGCTTAACAGAATATTGTTCTGCATTGTCATTTGGAAACTTTCCTTTTTCAAGATAATTGTTCATCCCTAATTCCATAAGCGTAAATCCATGCAAAGTTTTGAGTTTTCTTGGCTTTTTATCGCTATTAATATCTATGCTAATATCTTTGGTTACTTCGTTTTCAATACCTTTTATATCAACAATTAACTTGTCGTCAATGTTTTTAACCGAAATATTTATCACAGAATCCATACCATCAAGGCTAATTTCAAGTTGCTCGAATATCTCATCAAGATTGTCCACTACTGCATTTATTTCTTTATCAAGATTCTCAATATCTTCGAGATCATTTATAATTATTATCATCTCGGAGTTATCTTTGGTTTTAATTCTAATTGTATCATCAACTTGTGAATCATAAACCGATGCCGATAAACTTGTTGAGCTTAGCAAGACTCCCAAAACTACTGCTATAATTAATGTTTTTTTCATAATTTATTTTTCGTATTAATTTATTTACATCTTTTAAATCGATTATATGACGTATGGAGATGTAGAAAAGTTACAATTAACAGTTTGGAAGAAAAATTACACAGAGGAAGAAATCGGTGGTTTCGAGACATTTTGGCTAAGGCCAAAACCCTCAACCACCTTTAATTCGAGACATTTTGGCTAAGGCCAAAACCTACTTCGACAAGCTCAGCACAACGCTCAACCACCTTAGTGCATATCCTGATAATTAATAACAACGAACAATCGAACATCTCTCCCCACTCCTCACTCCTCACTCCTCTCTCCTCACTCCTCACTCCCCACTCCGCACTCCGCACTCCGCACTCCTCACTCCTCACTCCCCACTCCGCACTCCCCACTCCTCACTCCTC
>JAQVOR010000226.1 GCA_028702535.1 Bacteroidales bacterium | reverse complement strand
GATTGTTTTAATATTATCAGATTATTGTTTTTCTTTATTATCACATCTATTTCAAGGTCAAGAGTTTATTTCTTTCCGGATATACTCTTCTAATTCCTCCTTACTAGGCAATGCCACCATATATTTTCCGCTACCCGCACGATGATATCGTGTGGTTTTAGATATTTTTATTTACCACACGATATAATCGTGCGGTAGCGGCGTAATTGTTCAGACGTTGTCTGAATAATTCGTGATTTTTCTAAATATTCAGACACTGACTGAACAATTTCAGGATAGCATAAATAAAACTGTCTATAAATATTTAGATTTGTGAATGAAAATCCTTTTAAACCTTTATCAACTAATTGTTTTTCAAGAGTTCGAATTAATTTGTCACCATATCTTGCTTTGTCCTCTCCATGTTGCTCAAATTCAACAATGTAATAACCAAAAAGCCAATTGCGGACTGTCAATGGAGTATTCACTGCTTTTGCCGCTATAGCCTGCAAACAATTGTGAGTTTCTTGTATTTTACTTACTAAATTATTAAAATCCATTGTTTAAATTTTATGTTTAATACTCTCAAAATTAGTAAAGATTCTGGAAATATACATATTATTCATTTTCACCAAATTTTAACCCCTGTTCCAACTCCTCGATTGTTGGTAAACTTGATTTTAGATTATCGGGGACAATTTCAATTGCATTATCTCCCCCGCTTTGGGGGACAATTAGTTCGCTAAAATATTCATAAAATTGCTTGATATAATATAGATTTGTGCGTGAGAATCCTTTCATGTCAGGAAACTCACTTCTTAAGTCGTAAGAAAGCTGTGTAATCGCTTTGTCGCCTCAATTAGCTTTTTTAAGTTTTGACGAAATATCTTGACCTAAATCATAATAAAACAAAATTAGCTCTTTATTTGCCGCAAGAATGACTTTCAACCGAGCTTTTTGTATTTTAGCTTTAATATCTGCTAGCCAAGATGCATATTCGTTATTTGATAAAACTTCCATTTTTTACATATTTAAAATTTCCATAATCACAGCTTTGTTTTTATCTTTAGTTTTATGAATGGCTCAATTATAGTCAATCAAACCGCCATAACACGTCGCTCAAACCTATTTCTCACATATTTTTTTACAAATCCCTTTTATCTCCTCTTTCAACCATTCCGGCTTAATTACTTCAACACGCTCCCTATGTGATAATATCAACTGAGTTAGTTCATAATTTGGAACAACTTTTATAAGAATACGAAATTCGGTTTCATCATCTTTTAAAACTGTCTGAGTATGGTGTAGAGGAAGAGTTTTTATGTATTTTCCTTGACCGGCATCAAAAGAAAGTTCAACTAATTCTGGCTTACCTGTTGGTGAACTAATTCCTATTACATTATCGAACATATCTTTACAATTCTTCACTAAGTTTTCATTGTAGTTCTCGCCTGTAATTTCAAGTTCTTTAATTCTTTCAAGTCCATAAGTGCGGAAATCCTTTAAATCGATATTCCATGCTATTAAATACCAGCGATTTTGATATTCTTTTAAAAGTCCAGGCGCTACTATTGTCTCAAATGGTGAGCTGTCACTAAATCGTTGATATTGTATTGTAATTTTGAATTTTTCGCGAATTGCATAAAGGATTTTCTGCATATACTCAATTCCAGATGTGGACTCAGCCGTGTCGAATGAAATATACTTGCTTATATCTGATTCATTGATTAAAGTTTCAGTAAGTTTTCCGGACAGAACTGTCATCTCGAAAAAACGCATAAAATATTCGTAGTCGCTGTTTTGTTCTGAATTTAAATAATAACCGTTTTTCATTTTATTATAAACTATCTCAATGCCAAATTCATCTCTGATATTTTGAAAATCACGTTGTATCGTTCGTAATGATATTTCGGTATCATGCAGTCTGAGATGTTCTTGAATGTCCTCAAAACTTGGAAAGTATCCAGATTTTATTTTATTTATAATCAAATAATAGCGGTTGATGATACGATAGATTTGCATAATTTGTTTTGTATTGATTTCATGCTAAAAATAATAAATTTTATCGAGAACGACATGTTGTGGCAGAGAAAATGTTCATTATTGTTAAAAATTAATGAATATGTATTTATTTAGTCTTTACAAGAACCGAGTTTACAGAATTTTTAATCCTAATAAGCAAAAACAAAACTTGTTTGTTTTTACAGGTGATATGGGCACAAATGTGCTAAATCGCTTGTTTGTAGAGTATAATGAAGATAATTATTTTATTGCAGTCAGTTCTGACAACGCACATCTAAGGGAAAATGTCAAAATCGATGAGCACAACAAAATTTTCATCGGTAATAAATCCGAATACTCATGTGGAAATCGAGATTTTGAATCAGGATTAGATTATGTAAAATCAAATCGCAAAAGGATAAGATCTATCTTAAAAAAACATCCAACCAAACACATAATCTTAGTTGCCGGTTTACGCTACAGTAGTGCAAGTGGAATTATTGTTGGAGTTTCTATGATTACAAAAACATTCAAGTTACCTGTAACAGCGATTGTTTCTACTCCTTTTGCAACCGAAGGACAAAATGCTTTTACCAACTCATCTAAAGCAATTATAGCATTAAATCAAAATGTAGCTGAACTTATTGACTTCTCCTGCGACGATCTTATGAGAGAAAATGGTGGTAAGTTGTTGATAAGAGATTTGGATGGGAGGTTTGAGGAGAAGATTATGGGGGTGATGGGTGCTGAATGATTGAAATCATTTGATAGATAATATTTTATGATTACTTAATGTTATACCTAAATTCATTTTTATAACTAATTCCTGCTATCAGAAGTCTGTCAAATTTTTTTTCGCCAAAATACCGTCGATTAAACATGTAGCAAAATTCATTGAGATAGCTCTGCAAGTATTCTGGCTGAATGTCATGAAACGTATTTAAAAGCATTCTCTTAGCATTGCTTATCGCAATATGAAC
>JAQVOR010000100.1 GCA_028702535.1 Bacteroidales bacterium | reverse complement strand
TCCACCAGCATAATTCGACAAAATTATCCACTGGTTAGCGTTTGTTCCTGATGTAAATTTCCAACGAGTACTAATTTGCGAATGGTTGTTAGCTAGAGATTCTCCTATATAAATATCCCCACCGCTGTAATATAGATTTATTCCAACAAGAAGTTCTCTGAATTTTTCACCATTCGCAAAATCTAAATCTATAATATATTCATTTGGGAAAGGTATATTTAACCATGTGCCACGATCAGCTTCTTCTATTGTTAAAAGATCTGATTGTGATACTGAACTCCAAGGGTTTTCGCCACCTACATATTCAGATATATCACATTGTATCATAGAATTAGCAGTTGTTTCTTCATCAATAAATACATCAACTGATCTGATTGTGTCGCTATATAAAATAAGGAAGGTTGTTCCTATTCCATCGCCATCGTCACCACCAAAACCCCAATTGGCAGCAGTCATACTACCAGTTAGGTCATTAGCTTCTCGTGAGAAAGTATTTTCTGAAATATAGAAATACGCAGTATCCACATTATTATTAGGTGTAATATCTTGATTAAGCTCTTGTGTTGTGTCATTTTCTGAATAGAGATTATAAGTAATCAAATATTTTCCTACAATTGGGTTTTCAATGTTACAATCGACTTCTATCATATCAAGAGTGTCTGTTTCGGAATAGCTAAGCTCACTACCAGTAACAATCTCATCAAAAAACAATTCATTTAAAGGATTAAAAACTTTCACGTTTACCTTTGGAGTAATAGTTGCTGCTCCGTTATTTTTAATGCTAATATTAAACCATAAAAAAGTAGAGTCTGCTTTAAATTGTGCTACAGGAATTTGTCCATAATATGAAGATACGTGATAAGTGATATAATTAGCCATTGCTGGGTCATTATAATCTCCACCATATTCAAAGAAATTTATTCTTGTGTCTTTAACTTCTAAATCATGTGCAGGTCCATCAGCATAATCATAAATTCTTACATTATCAATTGACCATGCCCATAAGCCTGGATAGAGATTATAATCATCTCCTGAAAATCCATGTAAAGTATGTCTAAAACGGATACTAACGTTTGCTTGATTGGCTAGACTAGGCAATCCTAATTCATACTCACCATAATTAAATCCTAAATCATCACACTCCTCTTCTTTGTTAATACTAATGTGTGTCCATGTAAGACCATCATTAAATGAATACTCAAAATAGCAATCAAGAAAAGTTCTATTTGAACCACGATAAGAGTTGTGAAATTTTAAAGATGGAATAGAAATTGCACTAAAGTCAAGATTATCAAATTGTATCCATGCATCATATTGTGTTATTCCAGGTTCTGTACCAGTCCAAGTACAACCATCAGGAAGTGTAGGTAATGGAGTAGGTCTATCGCCCATTACACTAAGGTATGCGTAAGATCCTGAGCCTTCAGGAAGATCTTCATAAATGTATTCCAGAGCAAAAACCCACCAGCCAGTACCATCTGCATTATTTGGACCCCACCAGCATGGTCTTGATGTTGAATCACCAATAACCCAATCTTTTGTTGTATTAGCAGCGTGACCTATTGTCCAAGATGGAATGTCTTCATCAAAAGTACATTGCCAAACTGGTGCTAAATCTTTAGCCGCATCTTTAAATTGATTAATATCCACCATCAATGATTGTGCAAAGTTGGCTTTGACATTTTTAGCTTTTTCAAATTGAACCAATCCCTGTGCATAACTCAAAGCTACAGTCATGCAGAAAATGGAAATAATAAGTGTAAATCTTTTCATAATAATTTAATTTAGTGTAAATTTTTAATTAATCGTATTTTATTGTTACAAAAATAGTACTTTTTTCTTAATAAAAAAATATTTATTTATTTATTTTTAAACTAATTAACTCTTTTTTTCTTAAGAAGGTTGCATGTGCAGTCGTTTTTGCAATAAAAAAGCCAATCTTCCCATCTAAAAACCCTAATTTAATGAAATAGATAAAGATAAATCTTATTAAACTACTTAAATACGCTAAACCCAAATTAGTTTTTTTTCCTTTTTTATAATCGCTTTCAGCATTTAATTTACTGAATTTTTTTGCTTGAGCTATATGTTCTTTTTTGTTGTTGTAGGTAAAATGTAAAAGATCTCCTTTTAAATGTGCTATCTGCGGAGGCTCTTTAAAAACTAATTCTTCATGTATAGTCCCTTCCCATTGTCCAAAGTGCTTGTTCCAGATTCTTAGTTTTTTGTCGGGATACCAACCACCATATTTTATTGGTTTACCACAATGATGATTTAAACGATTAAAGCTGTATGCTTTGTTGTCGTTGTTATTAAAACAAGTTTCGTTTATTGATTGTAATAATTCTTTTGATAAAACTTCGTCAGCATCTATAGATAATATATAATCGTTTTTTGCAAATTCGTTACCAAAGTTTTTTTGTGTACTATAATCTATAAATCTATTTTTGATAAATCTTACAGGAAAGTTTTTGCAAATTAATTCAGTATCATCGCTTGATTCAGAGTCTAGGATAATAATATCCTTGCTTATATCATTAATAGATGTAAGACATCTCTCGATATTTTTAACTTCGTTTTTTGTTATTATGACAACACTCAAGTTTTTCATAAGGCAAAGATAGAAAAAAGACTTTATTTCTAAGGATTCTGTTTTTAATTTTATTGACAGACACAATTTAAGTATTTGTCGTTTTATTGCAAAGACTATCTCTGTAATTTGGGATTTATCTGTAACTCATTCTCCTTAATTTTATTTTTTTATTACATCTAATTATTGTAACTTTGACGAAATTTAATTTTATTGATAATTTTTGAAATTTATAGATATGAAAAAGCTTATTACAATGGACGTGGCCGTCTCAAAACTTACAGATGGTATGCAAATAATGATTGGTGGATTTTTGGCTGCAGGAACACCAAATAGTATGGTTAAAGCACTTGTGGAATCTGGGATAAAAGATTTGACAATTGTTTGTAATGATACTTCGTTTGCTGATAAAGGTCTGGGTATGTTAATTGCAAATAAGCAGGTTAAAAAAGTTGTTACTTCACATATTGGTACAAACAAAGCAACAATTGAACAATATAATAATAAGGAGATTGAAGTCGAGTTTGTTCCCCAAGGAACACTTGCAGAGAGAATTCGTTGTGGAGGTTCGGGATTAGGAGGCGTTTTAACTCCGACAGGTGTTGGAACCATCGCTCAGGAAGGTAAGCAGGTAATAAATCTGGAGGGTAAAGATTATTTGCTCGAAACAGCACTTAGGGCTGATGTAGCTCTTATTGGTGCAAGCATTGCAGATGAAGAGGGTAATTTGTTTTATAGAGGAACTACACAGAATTTTAACCCTTTAATGGCTATGGCGGCTAATCTTGTTATTGCCGAAGCCCAAGAAATTGTAAAAACTGGTGGAATAACTATGGAAACTGTCCATACGCAAGCCATTTTTGTTGATTATGTTGTGAAATCTTAAAATAATAATCATTAATCATTAATAAAAAGGAGGCTGATATGTCAAAAAAATTAAAACTCGATCTTACAGAGAAGTATTACGAAGAAGCTCTTAAAGTTATTCCCGGTGCTATCTTGGGAATTAGAAGACCTTATAATTTTGTCCCAGGTGAATATCCCATATTTTTTGAACATGCAAAAGGTGGTAGAGTAACCGATGTCGATGGTAACGAATATATTGATATGCTTTGTGCTTATGGACCAATTATTATTGGACACAGAGAAGAAGAAATTGATAATGCGGTTATTGACCAGATGCGAAATAAAGGTTTTTGCTTTTCCTTAACACAACCTATTCAAAATAAACTTGCCGAAAAAGTTATTAAGCTAATACCTTCTGCCGAAATGGCGGTTTTTGTAAAAACAGGCTCAGATGCTACAACAACTGCAATTAGAGTTGCTCGTGCAAATACTGATAGAGTAAAAATTATTCGTTGCGGATATCATGGTTGGCACGACTGGTGTGTTGAAGTAAAAGGCGGTATTCCTGAAAAACTTTACGAAGATGTTTATGAATTCCATTATAACAAACTCGAAGAACTTGAAGACCTAATGAAAAAACATGGTGACCAAACGGCTGCAATTATTATTACGCCTGTCGGACATCCATTAGCTGATAAAGTGCAAATGCCTGCTCCAGGATTTCTGGAAGGTGTGCGTGAATTAGCCGATAAATACGGTGCAATCCTTATTTATGATGAAATTCGAAGTGGTTTCCGTTTCGATCTTGGTGGTGCTCAAAAAGTTTTTGGCGTTATTCCTGATATATCTGTTTTTGGAAAAGCTATGGCTAATGGCTATCCTATTGGTGCAGTAGTGGGTAAAGAACAATATATGAAAGTACTTGCTGATAAAGTATTTTTGTCTTCAACTTTCTTCCCAAACAGTCTCGAGCAAGTGGCTGCATTAAAAACTATCGAGATCCTCGAAAGAGACAATATCCTTGATGTTGTTAAAGCTAAAGGAACTGTTTTCGGGCAAAAGCTAGACGAGATTGCTAGAAAATGTGATTATGATATTGAAATCTCTGGTGCTCCATTTATGCCATTTATAACTTTCAATAAAGATCCTCAGAACCTTTATAAGAAACTTCGTCCTGCATTTTACACAGAACTAATTCGTAGAGGTGTCTTTTTGCAACCATTCCACCACGGATATATTGCTTATCGCCATACCGATGAAGATTTGCAACATGCAGCAAATATGATTGAAGAATCATTGGGTGAGTTAAAAAAATACATTTAATCTGATTATTTAATAACTCAGGTTTAGTTTATTAAAACATTAAAATATTAAATAACTAAAATAATTAAACAATGGAAAAACTGATTATTACAGCAGCAATTTGCGGAGCAGAAGTGCTTAAAGAACATAATCCTGCTGTACCATATACTATTGAAGAGTGTGTGCGTGAAGCTAAATCAGCTTACCAAGCAGGTGCCAGCCTAATTCATCTACATGTTAGATGGGATGATGGTACGCCAACTCAAGATAAAAGCAGATTTAAAGTGATTATGGATGCCATAAGAGCTGAATTGCCAGATGTGATTATTCAACCTTCTACTGGAGGTGCAGTTGGAATGACAAACGATGAAAGATTGCAACCAACAGAATTAAATCCCGAAATGGCAACTCTTGATTGTGGTACTTTAAATTTTGGTGGCGACGAAGTATTTACAAATACCGAAAATACGATTAAATACTTTGCCGAACGAATGAACGAGCGAGGTATTAAACCCGAGTTAGAAGTTTTTGATAAATCGATGATAGACATGGTTTTACGTCTTCGTAAACAAGGATATATCAAAGACCCAATGCACTTCGATATGGTAATGGGAGTAAACGGTGGAATAACTGGTGAATTAAGAGATTTTGTATTTCTTGTTGGCAGCATTCCTGCTGGATCTACTTATACTGTTGCAGGAATGGGAAGATTTGAATTCCCCCTTGCTGCTGCAGCAATTATTCATGGAGGTCATGTAAGAGTCGGATTTGAAGATAATGTCTATTTATCAAAAGGAGTTCTTGCAAAATCTAATGGCGAATTAGTTGAGAAAGTGGTTAGACTTGCAAAGGAATTTGGAAGAGAAATCGCAACTCCTGCCGAAGCTCGTCAAATATTAGGACTTAAAGCAATTTAAAATTTATATTAATTTAATAATTTCAATAAATGCAAAAAAAAGGAAATAAGTACGGAATACATAGAGTGATTGAACCACAAGGAGTTTTACCACAACCAGCAAATAAGATTGACAATAACATGGATGAAATCTATGATAATGAGATACTTATTGATGTTCAAACATTAAATATTGATTCGGCAAGTTTTACTCAGATTGAGGAACAAGCTGGTGGTGATAAAGCGAAAATCGCTGAAATAATGATGGGAATTGTTGCGAAACAAGGAAAACATCGTAATCCAGTTACAGGCTCAGGTGGAATGCTATTAGGTACAGTTGAGAAAATAGGTGATGCTCTTAAAGATAAAATTGATCTTAAGGTGGGAGACAAAATAGCTACACTAGTTTCTTTATCTTTAACTCCGCTGCGTATTGATAAAATAAAAGATATTCGTCCTGATATAGACCAAGTTGATATTGACGGAAAAGCTATATTATTCGAAAGTGGTATTTATGCCAAAATTCCAGCTAATATGCCCGAAAGTCTTGTCTTATCTGCTCTTGATGTAGCTGGAGCTCCTGCTCAAACTGCAAAACTCGTTAAACCAGGAGATACTGTATTAATTATAGGTGCAGGTGGTAAATCTGGAATGTTGTGTTGTTACGAAGCTAAAAAACGGGCTGGGGTTACTGGTAAAGTTATTGGATTTTGTCATAGTCAAAAAAGTACTAAAAGACTTGTTGATTTAGATATATGCGATCATGTGTTCTCGGGTGACGCTACTAAACCTGTTGAAATCCTTGAGAAAATGGAAAAACTCACTAATGGTGAGATGGCTGATGTTACAATCAATAATGTTAATATCACTGATACTGAAATGACAAGTATCCTTTGTACTAAAAATTCAGGAGTGGTATATTTCTTCTCAATGGCAACTTCGTTTACAAAAGCAGCTCTTGGTGCCGAAGGTGTGGGCAGTGATGTTACAATGATTGTTGGTAATGGATATACTAAAGGACATGCCGAAATTACATTGGCACTCTTAGAAGAAAGCGAAAAACTTAGAAAAGTATTTACGGAGTTGTACGCTTAAATGAACGAATATTATACGCAGTTGTGTATAATCTGAACTTATAAAAGAATATCAGGTGGTGAAAGCTTTGCTCAACCACCTGATTTGAATAAACTAAATAAAGAACAGTGATATCGTTGAATGATAGTCATTGCACAAAATAAAGAATGAATAAAGGATGCAGATATGGGACTCACAGAGTTCTTGAGCCAAAAGGAACTTTACCTCAACCGGCTCAAAAACTTGATAATACGATGAGTATTTACGATAACGAAGTTTTGATTGACGTTATTACTCTAAATATTGACTCGGCTAGTTATACACAGATAAAAAAAGATTGTGGTGCAAATGCCGAAAAAATGAAGCAAATGATTCTCTCAATTATTGATGAACGTGGGAAAATTCAAAATCCTGTTACAGGTTCGGGAGGGATGCTTATTGGGATTGTCCGTGAAATCGGACCAAATTTTACTGATAAAAGATTAAAAGTGGGACATAAAATAGCTACTTTGGTCTCTTTATCGCTTACTCCATTAAAAATTTACGAAATTGTTAAACTTGACCCTTTATCCGACCAGATAGATGTTAAAGGCAATGCGATTTTATTCGAAACTGGTTTATTTGCAATATTGCCGGAAGATATTCCAGAAAAATTAGCCTTAGCAGCACTTGATGTGGCTGGTGCTCCTGCACAAGTGAATCGGTTAGTGAAAGAAGGCGATACGGTTTGTATTATCGGCGGTGGCGGAAAATCAGGTATTTTATGTTGCTATCAGGCAATGAAAAATGTTGGCCCCTATGGTAAAGTAATTGTTGTGGAATTTTCCGAAGAAAATGCACAAAGAATTAAAGATATGAAACTTGCTGATCATGTTATTATCGAAGACGCAACAAATGTGATGGCTGTTTATAAAAAAGTTACCGAAATAACTGGTGAGAGAGGCTGCGAAGTCGTTATTAACAATGTTAATGTGCCAAATACCGAGATGACGTCAATACTTATTACCAAAGGGCAAGGAGTGATTTATTTTTTCTCTATGGCTACATCATTTACTAAAGCAGCTCTTGGCGCCGAAGGAATAGGAAAAGATATAAATCTAATTGTTGGTAACGGATATGCTAAAGGACATGCAAATCTTACTTTGAGCATTTTACGTGAATCGGCGGAAATTAGAGCTTTATTTGAAAAATTATATGTTTAAAATTTAGATATTATGATAAACGAAGGCAGAAAGAAAATGTTCCCAAATGTTACTGATGACCAGTGGAACGATTGGAAATGGCAGGTAAAAAACCGAATAGAAACTGTTGATGAATTAAAGAAATACATCAATTTAACTACTGAGGAGGAAGAGGGAATTGCTAAATCGTTGCAGACACTACGTATGGCAATAACTCCTTATTATCTTAGTCTTGTTGATCCTGATGATCGAAATTGTCCTGTGCGTAAACAAGCGATACCAACAGGTTTGGAAACTCATCAATCGGCTGCTGATCTTTTGGACCCTTTGCACGAAGACGAAGATTCTCCAGTACCAGGACTTACTCACAGATATCCGGATAGAGTTCTCTTCTTGATTACTGATATGTGTTCGATGTATTGTCGCCATTGTACGCGTCGTAGATTTGCTGGCCAAACCGACAGAGAATCGCCTTCAGAAAGAATACAGAAATCAATCGATTATATTGCCAATACGCCTCAGGTTAGAGATGTCCTATTGTCTGGTGGTGATGCGTTGATGGTTTCTGATAAAATGCTCGAATCTATTATTCAAAGATTAAGAGCAATACCTCATGTGGAGATTATTCGAATTGGAACTCGTACTCCTGTGGTTTGTCCTCAAAGAATTACAGAAGATCTCGTAAATATGCTCAAAAAATATCATCCAATTTGGTTAAATACGCATTTTAATCACTCAAAGGAAATTACTGATGAGTCATCTGAAGCCTGTGCAAAAATTGTTAATGCTGGTATTCCTATCGGAAATCAATCAGTATTACTTAGAGGTATTAACGACTGTGTGCATGTGATGAAAAACCTTGTACAAAACCTTGTCAAAATTAGAGTGAGACCTTATTATATATACCAGTGCGACTTGTCGATGGGACTTGAGCATTTTAGAACGCCTGTTTCAAAAGGAATCGAAATTATTGAAAATTTACGTGGACATACATCTGGTTTTGCCGTCCCTACTTTTGTTGTGGATGCTCCAGGTGGTGGTGGTAAAATACCCGTTATGCCTTCTTATCTTATTTCTCAAAGTCCTGGAAAAGTTGTTTTGCGTAACTTCGAAGGGGTTATTACAACCTATACAGAGCCAACAAATTATATTGACAATTGCGAGTGTAACGACTGCAAAGAGGCACTCCAAAATGAGGGGGTTGCTTCATTATTACGAGGAGATAATCTTGCTCTCGAACCAAAAGATTTATCAAGAAAAAAAAGACATAGATAACAAAATATAAAACTTCAAATTCGATTGAGAATTTGAAGTTTATTTCTAAATTTGTCGCTTTTTACGTATTGCGATTCATTGCGAAGTAAATTAGTAATTATAGTACAATAAAAAAGAAAGTATTGTTGATAATTTAAAAATTGTGGATTGCCATTTATAGATGATATATTAAAACACAAAAGTCTTTCGATTGTCGGTACGGAGAAAAATACTGGCAAAACAGTCTGTTTAAATTACATCTTAAAAAGATTAGTAGAGAAAAATAAAATCCCAGCAATTACTTCAATTGGGATTGATGGAGAAAGTCTTGATCAGGTAACGAATACTCAAAAGCCAGAAATTGAGCTTAATTATAATTCGATTTTTGTTACTTCCGAAAAACATTTTGCAACAAAGTCTATTGATGCCGAAATACTCGATGTATCCAACAGAAAAACATCATTAGGAAGGCTAATAACTGCTAGAGCTAAATCTAAAGGGAAACTTATATTCTCTGGACCTCCTGAAACTGTTTGGCTAAAAGAGGTAATTAAAGATTTAACCTTGTATAAACCTGACATTGTTCTTGTTGACGGAGCATTATCACGCAAAAGTTTTGGATCGCCATCAGTTACCGACAGTATGATACTTACTACTGGTGCAGCACTTTCGGCAAATATGCAAACACTTGTTAAGAAAACTGCATATTTATATGATTTGATAAAATTAAAACAGTGGAAATCGGATATTGCTGATACATTATTAGGCATCGAAAGTGGTTTGTGGGCAATCGATGACAGTAATAATATACATGATTTGAATATTCCATCGGTGTTCTTGCTTGATAAGGCGGTTGACAATCTTCTTGAGTATGGAAATCGTCTTTTTATTAGCGGAGTAATCAATGACAAAATACTTGATAAACTTCGGATCCAAGCAAATATCGACAAAACTGAAATTATAGTTAGAGATTTTACACGAATATTTGCTGGACAAAATTCGTTAAATTCTTTTTTAGATAAAGGTGGGAAAATAAAAGTATTGCTTAAAACTAATCTTATGGCAGTTTGTGTAAATCCCTTGGCTCCAAATGGCTTTTTGCTAGATTCCGAAAAATTACGGACATTATTAAACAAAAAATTGAACTTGCCAGTTTATGACATTAAAAAAATATCAAGTGAGGAACTTTAGAGAACATATTAAAAATAATAAGGGCTTAAGATTTATATTCGATAACTTGAAAATATCTTCAATCCCAGGGAGAGATTATTTGATGGAATGCAAGTTTTTGAATAAGCCTTTTGACATTAAAGTGGAATTACAATATCTTGAATATACTATTGACTTTGTTAAAAACTCTTTATCAAATGCCGACATTGATAATTTAAACTTGCGTTTGCATCAACTAAATAGTATTTCGGTTACATTGAGAGACCTTGATAAAGAACTTATTTTAGATGATATTCAGCTTTTTGAAATCAAAAAATTCGCTTTGCTCTCGAAATCTATCAGCGATATACTTTGTAAAAAAGGCTTTGATATTTTTCAGTTGCATGATCTTAGTGGCGTGATAGAACTCCTTGATCCTGATAATACTGGCGAAGCTTCTTTTTATATTTATTCGTCATACAGTAAGAAACTATCAGAACTTCGTAAAATTCAACAGCAAACGCATAACGAAGATCCAGAAAAAGCTGAACTAATTAGACAGCATTGCATTGAAATTGAGGATACTATTAGAGAAAGATTGTCTCAAAAACTTATTAGTTTCGCACGGTATCTTAAAATTAATCTTGATAGAATAGCTCATTTAGATGTTTTGATTGCAAAATCTATTCTGGTAAATGAATTTAATTTGTGTAAACCTCTTATTGATGATAATATTACGGAGTATAAACAAGTTTTTAATCCTTTTATCAAATCTAAGTTATTGGAGCAAAATAAAGAATTTCAAGCTGTTGATATAAGTTTAGACCAAAAGCCAGTTTTGATAACTGGTGCAAACATGTCGGGTAAAACTGTCTTGCTTAGAACATTAGCACTTAGTCAATTGATGTTTCAATTTGGATTTTATGTGCCTTCAAAAGAAGCGAAAATAAAAATTGTTGATGATGTAATATTAAGCATTGGCGATAACACTAATGAGTATAATGGCTTGTCATCTTTTGCTATGGAAATTTTAAACATCAACGATATTATTTTAAAAGCCAAATCTGGCAAAATTATTCTTGCACTTGTTGACGAGTTAGCTCGAACTACAAATCCTGACGAAGGGAAAGCCTTAGTTTCGGCTTTTGTAAGCATTATGGAAAAATATAAACTTAGCACTGTTATCACAACACATTACAGCGGTATAAAATCAGACTGTCGTCGCTTGCGAGTTAAAGGACTTAAAGAAGAATCAAGCTCTGAAAAAATATCTATAAAAAACATTAACGATTTTATGGATTATTCTCTTATCGAAGTTAAAGACGATACTATCCCAACCGAAGCGATTAGAATAGCCAAAATCCTTGATGTGGATAAGGAATTGATTGAACTGGCCAAATCTTATTTGGGGTCTTAATAGTTTCTTTTTAGTTGCTTTATTATTTTTCAAAACACACACATTATTTCCAATCCACAAAAATCCATCGAAACCGATTATCGACTTACTGATTACTGATTACTTTTTTTTCTGCGTTCATCTGCGAAATTTACGGGCAACTTTTTTCTTTTTTCCTTGTGTCCACTCCGCACTCTAGCTCACTCTCCACTCCGCACTCTAGCTCACTCCCCACTCCCCACTCCCCCCC
>JAQVOR010000225.1 GCA_028702535.1 Bacteroidales bacterium | reverse complement strand
AAGCAGTTCCAGCTAAATAGTAAATATTGAATCAAACGTCTTGAGCAGAAGCCCTATTTAGTGTACAATTTGTTCTGTTACTAATGGGGCGTCGCCAAGTGGTAAGGCATCGGCTTTTGGTGCCGACATCCGGGGGTTCGAATCCCTCCGCCCCAGCCAAATTAAAATCAGACCCGCGTGGTCTGTTTTTGATTTGCCTTGGCCGGAGTGATACAAACCACCGTTTTTCATAAAATGAAAAAAATAGGGGGTTCGGCGTAGTGCAGTTTGTCAAAATTAGCTTGCTCATTTTGAAAACAAGCGGAGGAGCCAGTAATCTGGCGATATCCCTCCGCCCCATCAATAGTACATACTTGACAAATATAGAAATAATGATATAATCAACGCAAACAGTTTTTTGGTTGTTTATGAAGTTAGTTATAATCTTATCGATTTTTGTAATGTTTATGATTAATCCGGTTGTCGGATTTATTATGTTTATTTCAAGTTTGATTATATATATTGTAATTAAAGATGAAAATAAAAAGCATATAAATGACCATGACATTACTGAATCTGAATTATCTAACGAAGAACGCAATATTAATATTTGGGATGATCATGCTAACTCGTATCTAAAATGCATACAAAGATATGGACGAGTTACTTTTAAAAATTTAATTATTGATTCGTACTCAGGTAATACTCCACACGCCGAGATTGATGAAGTTATTGTTTCACCTTATGGAATATTTTGTATCGAATATAAAGCTCATTGCGGAATTATATTTGGCAGTGCTAACCAGAAAAAATGGACTCAATGCAAATATAATGGTAATTTTTCTAGAAATAATCCAATACATCAAAATTATAAACACGTCAGGGCGCTAGAAGATTTACTTGGGAATAAGCTAAAGGCAAACATTCAATCATATGTTGTATATACAAATGCAGTTGAAATTCATGTAGATAGCGATATGGTATTTAACGGCGTACGAGCCATGGAATTTGAGATATCTAAACACATTAATCAGATCTATTCCATGGATGAATGTAGAGAGATTTTAAAAATATTTGCTATTGCGAATGCCCATAGTCGTAATCTTCGTGAACTGCATGTGAGTGAAGTGCAGCGATATCTTGCCGCTGCAAACGTTTAAAAAAGAGTTATAATGACTCTTTTTTGTTATAGTGAAAGGTAAGGAGAATAGTATTAATGCAAAACGGTATAAGTTTAGGAAATGGACAAATCCTGACAGTAAATCTGACAGTTATTTTAATTGTATTGATTGCAGCACTCATCATTTTAGTGATCGCTGTATTGTATATATCGATGAATGTTTCTAGGATTGTGAAGTCTTTAGAACAAAAGGATTTAAGTCAAGACTCGCAAAAGTAAAAATTTCTTTCTGAGATACATCTGCTAACCCCAGCTAGAAAAAACTCACCTTCGTGGTGGGTTTATTCTTATCTATAGTGCCCTTATATTTAAAACGTAAAAATTGTATTAAGGTATATGCTATATTTACTATATGAATAATCCAGAGAGGTCAGAATATATTAATAGTAATACCACCGAAGAGGCTGGCGTTGGTGAGCGGGTAGTTATTTTACTAAAACCTGGTAGCTCTGAGTTTGAAGAGCGACTTTGTGATTTTTTACAGAATCAAGAATTGAATATTTTAGACCGCAAGAAATTAAATTTTGACGCAGATACTATCAAGAAATTCTATCCACATGCAGATGATAAATTTTTTCCAAACATGGAAGATTATTTCTCACAAGAAGAAACTATTGCTTTATTAGTATCTGGACAAAATGCAATTAAGATATCTAATAGTTTAAAACGTCATGTTAGGGGTATTTTACACTTAAGGCAGCCACGTGACGGTATTCATGTATCAGACGATCCTACTGAAGCAGAGAGAGAAAGAGCTGTCTTGGGGTTAGAGTATAACAACGATGGGAATACTCTAACGTAATCTAGATGTCATACTCTAACTATAATAATAGTTTTATTTGCGTTGGAATTAATTCGCTTCAACTTTGTCTATAATTTTATTTGTAGTGCGATCTATGGTAAATTTACCAACATATTGGGTTCCTTGAACGACTGAAATAAATACAGTAACTTTATCTTTAGTTACATCCGTGACCTTGCACTCCCAATTTGGTTCCATTTGTCTTCCTTCGTTTGCAATTGCACAATAATTAGCAATATTGGTTGAGGCTACGTAAAACCAACTAAAGTTTGTGATTACTAATAATATGACAGAAACTATAGCTATGATTTTCCATTTTATTTTTGATTGTTTCATATTTGCATTCTACACTAAAATGCCATGTTGTCATACGTTCTCTGTATTTGTCGGAGGTTATTAAAAATATTAACCCTTACGCTAAGGATAGGTATTTAATTTGCTATAATTACCATATGAAAATATTCATTATTTGTAGCAAATCTTTTTATGATAAGGTAATACCAATCAAACTTGAACTAGAAAAAACGGGACACGTAGTCTCACTACCGAATTGCTTTGAAAATCCAGAAACTGAGGCGCAATATCGCGAAATGGGCAAGATAGAGCACGCCAAGTGGAAAGCTGAGATGATCAAGCATAGTGAAGATGTGATTAACACAAACGACGCAGTGCTTGTATTGAACTTTGATAAAAATGGCCAAAGTAATTATGTAGGTGGCGCAACATTTCTAGAAATGTATGATGCATTTCGATTGGGCAAGAAAATTTATATGTATAATGATGTACCCGAAGGAATGCTTAAGGACGAAATTGAAGGATTTGAACCAATTATTTTAAATCAAAAAATTGATTTAATAATTTAGGTTTATTGAACTTATTTTACAGTCCTTGTTCCATCCTCATCGTAGCCGTCTTCTGCCACATTGTAATAAAAATTAAGTTCGGGATAATTATTTGACGAATAATCTATGATTTTTGGAATAACTTCACTGTTGTTTATTGCAGTCCAAGCACCATCTC
>JAQVOR010000010.1:18532-44911 GCA_028702535.1 Bacteroidales bacterium | reverse complement strand
TATTTAACTATATCATTGGAAATAACGATATGCACTTGAAAAACTATTCTATGTTGCTATCGGATATAGGCTGGGTGCTTTCACCTTTTTACGATTTTTTAAACGTAAAAATAATATTACCACAGGATGAAGAAGATATGGCCTTGCTATGTGGTGGTAAAAAGAAAAATTTCAACAAAGAATATTTCAATCGCTTGGGTGCTGTATTAAAATTAAATGATAAACAAATAAATTCAGTGTATAAAAAGCTCGTGAAATGGATGCCTGAAGCTATTCAACTAATTGAAAGTTCTTTTCTGGATTCTGACAGGCAAAAAGCCTATAAAGAATTGATATCTGAACGAGTAAAACTTTTTATTAAATGACCCGAAAAGCACAGCCAATATTACATAGTGCTAAAAATTGAATAATATAATTTAACTAAAAAATTGCTTATTGGATAGCAATGGAAAAAAGTTGCAGAATTAATACTCTACATTAGCAAATTTTTTTGTTATATATCGTACTGGATACCAAGCTGCAAAAGTGCCTATTATCATAACTGTTATTGTTACATAAACAAAATCGATCCACTTAATCAAAACAGGATAACTGTTGATAATAAACGATCCCTCGTTCCCTAATTTAACCAATCCGAATCTCATTTGTAGCCAACAGATAAAACCACCTATTATTAATCCCGCAATGGCTCCTACGAAACTAATAAAAACTCCCTCAAGAAAGAAAATATGTCGAATGGTTTTATTCCCTGCTCCAAGGCTTTTAAGTATCTGAATATCTTGTTTTTTGTCAATAATTAACATTGTAAGCGAGCCAATAACATTAAAAGAAGCAATTAAAAGAATAAAAACTAAAATCATAAAAATTGCCCACTTTTCTGTCTGCATAATTTTATAAGCGTATTCGTGTTGCTTGTTTCTGTCTTGAATTTCAAATTTATCGCCAAGTATCGTACTTAGTTTTTTAACCGCATCTTTAGTGTTTGTTCCTTTTTTTAGTTTTATTTCCAATGAACTTAAACTGTTCTCAAACTCCAATAAAATTTGTGCTGTTTCAAGTGGGACAATATAATATTTTGTATCATATTCCTGCTGTATCATAAACACTCCTACGGTATAAACTATGGCTTTGTTAATATTACTTGACGCATCTTGAAAATTTCCTCTAAACTTGCCAGTTCTACTGGGGATGTATATATTTACAGGCTGAGTAAAATCAGTGCTTAATTCCAAATCATAAGCAATTCCCTGCCCAGCAATTCCCAAGGGGATATTTTGTTCGTACTGCTGAAAAGTTCCATTCACAATCATAGAGTCTAAGCCAGTAACATATTGGTATTTATCATCAACTCCTTTTATTGTTGCAATTATTTGTTTATCTCCATACTCAAGCATAGCATTTTCTTCTAAGCACATAGAATAAACATCTATAAAGTCAATATTTTCAAGTTTCGATAATAAATTTTGATTTGCTTCAAAGGTTTTGCCTTCTGCTGCGATTACTTTAATATCAGGATCAAATGAATTATATAAACGCTTTAACAAATCATCAAATCCATTAAAAACAGACAAAATTATTATTAAGGCAGCAGTTCCAACGGCAACTCCCATTATCGAAATAAATGAAATTATATTAATCGCATTACGCGATTTCTTCGATATCAAATATCTTTTTGCTATGTATAATGGAAAATTCAAATTTAATTGTTTTTCAATGCGTTATCAATCCTATCTATCTGGTCTAGTGAGTCATCTAGAAAGAAGACTAATTCAGGAATTCGTTTTAAATCGTGTCTTATTATCTTACCTAATTCATATCTAATTTTTGTTATATTTAGATTAATCTCTTTGATAATCTTTATTCCGTCAGAAGAGGGGAAAATACTAATATATACTCTTGCAATTCCTAAATCAGGACTGATATTTACACCACTAACGGTAACCAATCGTCCAGGAATAAGACCGTTAAATTTATGAGTAAACAATGAGGCAAGTTCTTTTTGAATCATGCCCGATACCTGTAATTGTCTTTTTGATTGCATAATAATTATGTGTTAGAAATATTTTGCTCGTTTTATTAAATAAGGTTTCAAAACTTCGTTAAACCCTTTGTTAATGTCGGCTTCAACGATATCGATACCATATTGCCCACATTTTAAATTAAGTTCATCAACTAATGCTTTAGTTCTATTAATATATTTTTCTCTAACTTCGTTAGGGTTTAATTTAATAATATTTCCAGTTTCGAGATCTATAAATTTATATGGTCGGTTTGCAAATTCGAACTCTTGTTCCATTTTTTTATCAGTAACATGAAAAATTATTACTTCATGTTTATTATATTTCAAATGCTGTAAAGCCGAAAATAGTTTTTCGGTATCCTCATCTTTCCCCAAAAACATATCACTAAAGATAATTACTAATGAACGTTTATGTATTATTTCCGATAAATTATGTAATAGTTCGGCAGTATTGGTCTTTTTTTGTAATCCGATATTTTGGGGATTAAGAAATTTGCGTAATTCGTTGTACAGAACCTGTAGGTGAACTGCAGAAGAGCGAGCTCCAGCATGAAATCTGAGTTCATTATCAATTGCACTTAATCCAACAGCATCACGTTGCCTGCGTAAAAGATATACAAGAGCGGCAGCACAATAAACCGAAAAACTAAGTTTGTTAACAATCTTATTTTCATAAGGGAAAAGCATAGAAGACGAAACATCAATAATTATCTGTCCTCGGAGGTTAGTCTCTTCTTCGTAACGTTTTACAAATAACTTTTCGGTGCGAGCATAAAGTTTCCAGTCGATATGTTTTGTGCTTTCGCCTTTGTTATATAGGCGATGTTCAGCAAACTCAACCGAAAATCCATGAAACGGGCTTTTGTGCAATCCTGTGATAAAACCCTCAACAACCTGCGAGGCAATTAACTCTATGTTATCATACTCAGGAAAATGTTCTATGTTTCGTAAGTTTTCCACCAATATTTTTTTACAAAGATATGAAAAATTAGGAATTTTAAATGCGAAATTTTTATCTAAACCATTGAATTCGCTAATCAGCTCCCGTAAAAAATTCCCCTTGCAGATTTTTATTTTTATCTTTGCAGAATAAAATTCTAAAATGAGTAAAAAAGTATATATTGAAACTTACGGCTGTCAGATGAATGTTGCTGACTCTGAAACGGTTGCTGCAATAATGCAATCAAATAGTTTTACTCCTGTTACTAAGATTTCTGAGGCAGATATTATAATTATAAATACCTGTTCGGTTCGTGATAATGCCGAGCAAAAAATTTGGCATCGACTCGATTTTCTTAAAGGATTTAAGAAGCGAAATAAACACGTAAAGGTTGGTATTATTGGTTGTATGGCTCAACGTGTTGCCGACAAACTGCTCGAACACGAAGCCGTCGATTTTGTGGCAGGACCTGATGCATATAGAGCAATCCCCGAATTAGTAAACGAAACTGACATAAAGGCCTCACATATAAATACTAATTTGGATATTGAAGAAACATATTCTGGAATTGTTCAGTACAAATATGGCGAAAACGCAATTTCGGGATTTGTGCCAATAACACGCGGGTGTAATAATTTTTGCTCATATTGTATTGTGCCTTATACTCGTGGAAGAGAACGAAGTAGCTCGTATACTGACATAATTAATGAGGTTGCTGATTTAAGAGACAAAGGCTATAAGGAAATTACTCTATTAGGACAAAATGTAAATTCGTATTATTTTGAAAATAGAGATAAAAAGGTTGATTTTCCTACGCTTATAAAAATGGTTGCAGAAATTGCTCCTGAAATGAGAATCCGTTTTACAACCTCTCACCCAAAAGATATTTCCGATGAATTAATTGAAGTAATTGCACAATATGATAATATATGCAATCATATTCATTTGCCAGTACAATCGGGTAGTAACAAAGTGTTGAAGCTAATGAATCGTAAATATACTCGTGAGTGGTATCTTGAGAGAATTCAAAAAATAAAATCAACAATTCCAGATTGCGGACTATCATCTGATATTTTTTGTGGCTTTTCGGGAGAAACAGAAACGGAGTTTTTAGAAACATTAGATTTGATGAATATTGTTGAATATGACTCAGCATTTTTATTCAAATATTCGGTACGACCTGATACTGCTGCTGCAAAAAACCTTATTGATGATGTGAGCGAACAAGAAAAAATTGAGCGTTTAAACAGATTGATTGAATTACAAAATCAAATTTCACTTAAAAAGAATAAAGCTGATATAGGAAAAACACTTGAGGTTTTGGTCGAAGGATTTTCAAAAAGATCAAAAGATTACTTATTTGGAAGAACTCAACAAAGCAAAGTTGTTGTATTTGCTGATAACAATTTTAAAGTTGGGAGCTTTATAAATGTGAAAATTACTGATGTAAGCTCTGCAACACTAAAAGGAATAGCAATAAATTAAAATATCATGGATAAAATTGAAGAGTTTCGCAATTACCGTTTGGAAATGAACAAAAAATTGCTTGAGAAAGACAACAAAATCATAAAAAGGGTTTATAGTTTAGATACAATTACTTATCAGGATTCGGCTCTTAATGCTAAGACAAAAGAAATGCTTGGCTTAGTTGCATCAATGGTTCTTAGATGCGATGATTGCATAAAATATCATCTCGAAACTTGTCATAAACTTGGAGTTACAACAGACGAGATAATGGACATTTTTGGTGTTGCTAATGTTGTTGGCGGTACAATTGTAATCCCGCACACTCGAAGAGCTGTTGAGTATTGGGATTTACTTGGAGAGTAAAAATGTGTTATATTAATTTGCTGTAACAAAATCAAAATGTCGTTATAGCACATAATACTCAAACATTAAGTTATTCCCCAGCTCGCTTGGATTTATTTGCAATCCGAGTGTTGCGGTTAATGTAATCCTAATATTTTTTACTTCCCATCATCCACTTTTGAAGAATAATCAATTTTGCAGTTTTGGTTTTGTGGTTTTTACTGACGTTTACATTGCCTCCAATTTACTGGCAGAAATAGGATCTAATTTTTGTCAGCAATGTAAAGTCAAAATTCTACATAAATTTAAGGCTAATCCTTAAATTTGGAGATTGCTGATTTGCGAATAAATCGGAAGTTCTGAAATCAAATTCGAAAATTAACAGGTTTTTTTTAAAACAATTCAATGAATATCGAAATTATTACTGGAAACATGTCAGAAACTAAAAATTATTTACTTCCTAGTACTCAAATGCACAATTATAGATTTTAGGATAACTATACCATGAGTATTTCTTAATTCGGGGTCGGCAGCACGTTCGGGGTGTGGCATCATACCAAAAACATTTTTCTCTTTATTGCAAATACCTGCAATATTCATAAGCGAGCCATTGGGATTATGTTTTTCGGAAAGATCTCCTTTTTCGTCGCAATATCTCCAAATTATCTGTTCGTTTCGAACCATTTCGGACAAAGTTTCTTCAGGAGCATAATATCTGCCTTCACCGTGTGCAATTGGAATTTTTAAAGGTTTTTCTTTCGATGCAAATTTTGTCATTGCCGAATCAACATTTTCGGCTTTAATATATTGATTTTTGCAAATAAATTTTTGATTAATATTGTGCAAAAGTGCTCCAGGCAATAAGCCTGTTTCGCATAATATTTGAAATCCGTTACATACGCCAAAAACAAAACCACCGTTGTTTGCAAACTCGATAACTTTTTCCATAATAGGCGAAAACTTTGCAATAGCTCCAGAACGCAGATAGTCGCCATACGAAAAGCCTCCTGGTATTGCAATTGCATCACAGTTTTGTAAATCAGAATCTTTGTGCCAAAGCTCAACAACTTCTTGACGAAGAATATCTCTTAAAGCAGATACCATATCATGATCACCATTTGATCCCGGAAACATTATTACCCCAAATTTCATTTTGCAAATTTTTAAATTTTGTTCAAAGATAGAACTATTGAATGCAATTATAAAACAATAACTAAAAAAATTGCCGACAAAATTGTCGGCATAATTGTTATTTAATTTTTGTTCCTTCTTTTTTTAGTTTATTAAACCCATCTTGCTTTTCTTTTAAGGTGCCAGAAAGAGTTTCAATTTCTTTTGTCAGCTTTTCGATTTCTTTTTCGTTTTTCTCTATTTGTTTTTTGTAATCTTTATTATCTTTTTCCAAACTCTCTTTGCTCCCAACAACTTTTGCGTAGTCTTTGGTAAACTTATCAAGCTCTTTTTCCTCAGCTTTTACAATCTTTGCAAAGGCTTGCTCGCTAAGACTAAACGCAAAATTCTTAACAATATCACTTGCTCGAGCATATTGTTCGGGATGTGTTCCTGATGTTAAGTATGCACCACCAAGATCAAAAGCTACGTTTAATTCAACTTCTCCATTTTTAAACTCTTTTACAGCACCATAAACGTCAATTGTATTTTCACTTATTGTGCTTATAATTAAATCATCACCAAATAAAACACCTTTTTTACTACTTACTTTTCCTTTATAAGATTTTAATAAACTTTTTAATTCCTTTTCAACAGTCTTGGCATCTGTATAATGTACTATAACAGATAATGCATTTCGATTATCTTTGTGAAATTTAGCCGTAGTCTCCTGTACTGTTATTTTTTGCGAAAACAATGCGCTTGTCAAAAACAACGCAACCAAAACAAATGCTAGTTTTTTCATAATAAATAGGTTTAAAAATTTGTGTAAATATAATAAAAATAATAGCATAAAACAAAACTAATAACTTGAGTTCGAAATAATATTTAAAATTCTGATTGATGTAAAATGCTAAAGATTTAAGGTTTGTCAAATAATAAAGTATGGAGAATTGATGATGCTATTTTATTGTTTTCGAGACGCAAAACTCAGCTAATAGCTTGCGTTTCTTTGCTATACCAATTTGATATCAAAACGCCCGAACTAAATTTAAAGGATATCTTTGTTTTACAATCCCCTATTCTTTTTAAGCGTTCTGAACATAAAAATTATATCGAATTCAGGTTAATAATAGTTAAAGAATTATTGCGCAAATCAAACCTGAGTTCAATAAAAATATAAAAAAACCAGATAAGTGAGAGAGAAAAAGAATGTCAGTCCCTGACGAGACTTTTCAAGTATTGCATGAGTTTTAAAATAGTTTTTTCGCCCAATAATGATTTTATTTTTCACAACCTGTAACTTTTGCGTATAATTGTTCGTCAAATAAGCAATAATGAAATCCAAAGAATACAATATCATTGTTGATAAACATGCTGATGGACTTTATAGATTTATTTTGAGTAATATCAAAGATGAATTTAAAGCCCAAGATATTGTACAGGATAGTTTTGAAAGGCTCTGGATAAATCACGAATCGGTCGATTTTACGAAAGCCAAATCCTTGCTTTTTAAAATTGCTTATAATAGAATGATAGATATAATAAGACGCGATAAACGCATTACAAATTCAGATGAAATTACTAATCGTCATGCGGATAGCAATTTTGATTATCAACAACTTGAGCTTAGAGAAATTATAAATAATGCACTTGAAAAATTAAACGACATTCAACGTTCTGTTATTTTATTAAGAGATTATGAAGGATATACTTACGAAGAAATTGGCGAAATAACCGAGCTTAGCGAATCGCAGGTAAAAGTTTATATTTTTCGTGCACGTCAGCATCTTAAAAACTATATCGGAAAATTTGAGGAGGTAATTAAATGAAATTCAATATAAACATAAACAATTACGAAGCATTTTGGATTGATTATCTTGATGGAAATCTAACAAAACATCAAGAAAACGAATTTATGGAATTTCTTGAGCAAAACCCCTTGATAGCAGGCAATCTAATTGATGTTGAGGATTTTAAATTACCAGTTTACGAAAAAGAATTTCCTGAAAAATCGGCATTATACAATAATAATCAAATCGAAAATCTTTTAATAGCAAAAATCGAAGGAACAATAAGTAGCGAAAATGATGCTTTCATTACCAATAAAATCAAAAAAGACCGTAAAATTGCCAACTTATATTCGATTTACAAAAAGACAGTTCTTGTTCCAGACACTAAAATTGTCTTTCCGAATAAAAAATCGCTCAAAAAAACTGTCAGAGTTCCGTTATTCCGTTATGTAAGTGCAGCAGCAGGTATGATTATAATTCTTGCTGTATCAGTATATTTCTTAAATATTAACATTAAGCCAATAAATAATGAAACTCCAAGTATCTCCGCAAAGTTAAAACATACAATTCATAATCAGCACATTAAAGATAGTTTTACAAATGACGAACATAAAATATTAACTCCTATAAATAATGTAAATCCAGAAACAAATACATCTTTTGCAAAAATTGAAAACGAACCAATAAAGCTTAATGTTCCAAAAAGATTACAACTACATAAAGTAACAAAATTAGATTACGAAATAGCTTTTTCGACAACAAATATTATGGAATACCGCAATGATTTACCACCTCCACAAAAACAAAATCAATTTGTTGAATATACAATTGAGTATAAAAAATCTAAGAAAGAAAATAAATTTGTGGCTGGCTTAAAAAACATTGTGAACTTAAGCAAAGAAGTTGATGTAATCGAAAAATGGGAAAACATCAAAAAGAAAAAAGAGGAGTTTTTATATACAAATTTGGAAAAATAAAGAATGAGTTTCATAACAAAACTTATAATACCATTAATTAATAGTTAACAAGCAAAAAGCATTTTGTAGAAATCAAAACTCTACAAACTATTTTAAAACATATAAAAACAAGAGTTCCCAAGGCTTTTGTTTACCAAAATGCACAAGTCATCGTTGTTTTTTGTGTTAAGTATGGGTTTTTTTGTATTTATAAAATATTATTAATATCTTTACCTTTATTATTAATCATAAAGGCTCTATTTAAGAACGATGTTGTCGTAAACATTTGCTATATTGCAAGATGTTTAGTAAAGGAAAAACATGGACTTACACAATCAAATTAAATCACTATTCAAGCAACTACCCTCTAAAGCTCAGCTGGGCTTGTTGGATGAACTGGAATCTATAGAACAGCCCACTCAATAATTCATATTGAAGACAAAGCTTCACCATGTCCTCATTGTGGTTCTGACAAGATAATCAAACACAGTAAATATAAAAATGGGCAACGGTATAAATGCAAAACTTGCAGTCGGACATTCTCGGCTACGACAGGCACATTAATCCACCACCTAAAAAAGCCAGACAAATTTGGCCAATACGCCTCTATCATCGAAAAAGAGGGATTGTTAACAATTGTTAAAATGGCCAAAAGGATGGATATCAGCATTCCGACATCATTTGACTGGCGACATAAGATATTACTTTCGTTGCCAAAGGAGAAATTCAAGTTTTCAGGTAAGACACAGATGGACGATTTATGGTTTCTTTATAGCCAAAAAGGCAGGAATGGTTTGAAGTATGCCAGGAAAAGGGGCGGGAGTTCACGCAAAGGGGACAATGGTTTTCAAGTAAAAATCATTGCTGCAAGCGACAAGCACCATATTGAGATGAAACTTGCAAAAATTGATAGGATAAGCAAAAACGATATTATCTGTGCAGTTGGCGATAAATTCAAAAAGGACACCAAATTAGTGACCGATGCCCACCACAGTTTTTCTTCCTTCGCAAAAGTAGCTGGGCTTGAGCATGTATGCTTCACCTCAAAAAACCATAAAGCTGTTACGGGGGAAAATGTTCAATACATAAACAATATGGCCGAAAGACTAAAAACGTTGATAAACAAGGGCATGAGAGGGGCATCTACCAAGTACCTACAAGCTTACGTTTCATATTTTGCTTACAAAAATAAAAAGGTCCGGGACGTTTTCACAAATATTGAAAAAATGTATGCGAAATTTATTGAGAATAAATCGGTTAGGACATACAGATGCCCAACGAAAAGAAACTGGAAATCTCAAAATTGGAACGGAGTGGTAGTTGAGCAATACTCTTTTTTATAACAAAACAAAATTTATTCGACAACATCGTTCTTAAATAGAGCCAAATTCATTTATAAAATTGTGACAGGAGTAACCTGAGTTCGCCACATTTTTCTATCAGAAACTAAAATAATTATTGAGTATTATCGAAATGTTATTAAACTTTAATATCTTTGTAAGTATAATAACATACACACTAATCGAACAACATGAAAAACACAAAAGATTTAAAATTGGCAGTTCTTATAGATGCTGATAATATTCCATACTCAAATATTTCGGGAATGCTTGCAGAAATTGCAAAACTTGGTGTTCCAACAATAAAAAGAATATACGGCGATTGGACAAAACCGACAGTATCGGGTTGGAAACCAGCTTTACTTGAGCACGCTATTACTCCGATACAACAATACAGTTACACACAAGGAAAAAATGCTACCGACTCGGCAATGATTATTGATGCAATGGATATTTTACATAGCGAAAAAGTTGATGGTTTTTGTCTTGTATCAAGTGATAGCGATTTTACTCGTCTTGCTACACGTTTGCGTGAATCTGGAATGCTTGTTATTGGTATTGGAGAAAAGAAAACTCCCAGACCATTTATTGTTGCCTGCGATAAATTCATTTATATTGAGATAATTTCAAAGTTAAATATTCAAAAAACTGAAAATTCAAAAACCGAAAAATCTCCCGATAAAGATAAGGATAAAGACAAAATTGCTGATGTAGAAAAAATTAGCAATAATCTTATAGGAATACTTAAAAATAGTGTCGATGCTATTGCTGATGATAGTGGGTGGGCTTTTCTTGCCGAAGTTGGTGCCTTAATCATTAAAAAGAAACCCGATTTTGACCCCAGAAATTACGGATTCACAAAATTAACTCCACTCTTTAAATCTCTTAATAAGCATTTTATTATTGATGAACGTGAAGTTGAAAAAACGCATATTAAACATATTTTTATAAAAATAAAATAAGTTTTTTACACAGAGCGTTGCATTGCGATGCACTTCGTTTTTATCGAAGTATGCTTGTCGAAATGAAACATAGAGCGACTTACTGCACCGTAGTGTAAAGGTTTCGGATTAGTTTAGGGGATTTCGAGCAAATTGTTAAAAACAAATAATAACCTTTATCATTTTTAGTTTTAATTAAATTTTGTAAAAAAATTTATACATTTGCTCACGATTAACACTAACCTAAACTATGAAATTTATCGACTCTGAACAAGTTCGCAAACAGATGAATAAAGCGGCATCGCAACAAACGCCGTTCTTTTTTACCATCAACTACGAAATGTCTGAAGGGCTATTTATAGAAAATCCTATGGGTCAAAGCGAAATACTTTTTCACTTCAAGGGTATTGATAATAAATCCTCGAAACTTACAAGCTGCCAAAAGATAAAATTAACAGTTCACCCAATTGCAAAAAAAGAATATCGTTTAAAATTCCAAATCGCTCAACAAGGTTTAAAAAGTGGCGAAATGAATGTAATCAATCTTACTTCCCGTACACCGATAAGTACAAATATTAATTGTAGGGAAATATTTTTTCGTAGTCAATCGCCATATCGGATTTATGTTCCAGGCAAGTTCGTATGTTTTTCACCAGAACGTTTCGTTAAAATAGAAAACGGCATAATATCCTCAAATCCAATGAAAGGAACTATTGATGCGGCAGTTCCAAATGCAGCGCAGCTTGTTTTAAGCGACACTAAAGAAATTTCAGAACATACAGCCACAGTACAATTAGTAGCCGAAGAACTTAGCTCTGTCGCTCATAATGTCGCCATAAAACGGTTTAGATATATCGACCAAATTGAATCGCAAAATAGAACACTACTTCAGGTAAGTTCAGAAATTGAAGGGCAGTTACCAAATAATTATATGACCCGACTAGGCGATATAATATTTTCGCTTCTACCTGCTGCATCAATCACTGGCTCGCCAAAAACTAAGACCGAAGAGTACATCCGTTTGGCAGAGGCACAGCCAAGAGGCTATTACTGTGGAATTGCTGGATATTTCGATGGAAAAAAACTAGATACTACTGTACTTATAAGATTTATAGAAATAGACGGTAAAAACATGTTTTTTAGAAGTGGCGGGGGCGTAACTAGCGACAGCGTTTGCGAAAAAGAATATCAAGAAGTTTTAGATAAGATATATCTCCCAATTATATGACAAAACTTGTATTTGTAGAAGTACTAAAGGTAAAAAATGGAGTTTTTATTAACATTCAAACTCAGCTTGAACGAATTTATCGAACTACATTGCATTTTTTCTCTAAACCATTAACTGTAAATTTGACCAACAACATGATACCTGTAGATTTGCAGAATGAGCTGGTAAAGTGCAGAATTGTGTATGCAAAAGAAATTATTTCTATAGATTTTGAAGTGTATAAAATGCGAAATATCCAAAGCTTGGCCTTAGTAGAGAATAACACTATTGAATACAGCTATAAATACAAAAATCGTGATGAAATCAATGAACTATTAAGCCAGCACACCGATTGTGATGATATTTTAATTGTAAAAAACTCACTTGTTACAGATACATCGTATTCAAATGTGGTTTTTAAAGATTTTGACGGCAAACTTTATACTCCTGAGAGTACTCTTTTGGCTGGGACAAAACGCCAAAAATTGTTGGATAAAGGCATAATTTATAAAAAAGCAATAAGTATAAATGACATTAAATCTTATGTGGGAGTTTATCTGATAAATGCAATGATGGATATTAAAGACAATGTATTTGTAAATATTGATTCAATCAAATAAAAATTTGAAAAGAAGGATTTTGAGCTTGAAATTTTATGATAATATTATCGAGCAATTTTAATTAAATACTTTTTAATTTTCCATTTCAATTTTTTAAACCTTAAAAAATTAAAAAACCTAAACCTTTCCGTTTTTTTTAGATATTTTAAAACATCGGAGTATTCAGAAATAAATTCTTGTTGCGAAATGTCTTTATCACTAACAGCAAAAAGTGAACGAATTTGATCGTCAGCAGAAACCTTAACAAAACCATTATTCTCAAATATGGTAGTAAGTGATTTTTTTGTAAAATGGTAAGTATGAGCGTTTTGAAGAAATTTTAAAAAATTCATATCGTAAGTGCTATGAATATAATTTAAGCCTGGGACCTCGATATAAACCAAGCCTTTTTCAACTAATTTATCTTTTATTAAAGAAATTTCATTATTAATGTCTAACATATGTTCAAACACATGAGAATAAATGATTAAATCAGGCTTAAAATCAGCCTCTAAATTTGTTATCTCACCTTTTTTTAGATTCAAATTATATTTGTCTTTTCCATAATTCAAATACTCATCACCTAAATCGAATCCTAAAACTTCATGTCCTTTGGAGCGAAAGACTTCAAGAATTCCACCTGCACCACAACCTATTTCAACAACTTTTAATTTCTTTTCAGATAAATTAATCTTTGAATTTACGTAATTATAAATTCTTTGTCCTCTAAACATCCGATCTTCAAAGAAAAAACCCTCAGCATTTTTTGTACCAACATATAGTCTCCTGTATTCAGAATCATAAAACTTCGAGTAAGAATCTTGAGTCATTCTCGGCGATGTATATACAAACCCACAATTTGTGCAAATAATACTCAATATAAAATAATGCGAGCTGATATTGGTTCTAATATCACAACTATTTTTGAATCTCCAAACTTCTTATTTGAACTCGTACTTGATATAAAACAGCAATTTATTTATTTCAATAATATAACAACAGAAGAATCGTCTTTACAAAGAAATTAATAATTGAGTAAAGAAAAGTCTGCGTAAAAACATTATATCTTAATTATTTTCTTAATCACAACCTCATTATCACTTGCAATTTTTAACGTAAACAATCCGCTCGAATAACTTGACATATCAATATATTCGGATTTGCGTTTTGATTTTAAAATCTGTAATATTTTCCCATCAGAACTCATTAATGATATAACAGTATTTTGAGATGGTAAATTGGTTAAGTTAACAAATTCTGTGCAAGGATTTGGCGAAACATTAATCTGACTAAAAAAACTGGTATTATTGAGTCCGCTAATATTTGTTTGCCCAATATTAAAATTATTTTGATTGCTTTCAGGCGTATTTTGAGATAACTCAATCAGAATTTCATCACTATTCAAGCCTGCTTTTTCGACAGATAAATAATATATTCCATACTCAAGGTTTTCGAAGCTGTATTCGCCTAACTCAGAGCTTAAACAAAAATCTAATACTTGATGCTGTTGATTTTTTAACAACACAACCATATTCGCTGCCATTCCTTGTTGAGGATTTACTGGCTCAATCCATGTTGTAGCAAATACATCTTGTTCATAAGCTGAAAGGTCGTCATACAAAACTGTACCAAAGATTTTACCCAAATTATAATATATATCATTATATGAATAAAGCTGAGTAGCATAAATTGTGTCCACATATAAATTTATCAAACTATTATCTTGCCAAAAAACAGCGTTATCAGAGTAAGTAGGCAGATATTTTGGGAAATAAATTTCTTCGGTATCAAAATGTGGTATCAAATGAGTTATATAGGTAGTATCTTTTAACAAATCCTCAAAAACATAATGACCTTCGTTAATAATTGAATAATCAATAGCGGTAAAAATATTGTTTTCAAACTTATATAAAACTGCTATTCCAGCAGGCAGTAAATTCTCTCCCACAGCAACATTTCCATACAAATCAGATATCAAAGGGCATACTTGCCCAACCGTTATTTCTTTGCAAAACTCATCTTCACAACCATATTGCGTATAAATTTCGAGACAAACATTATAAGTCCCTGGCTCACTATAAACATGTAAAGGATTATACCCATAAATATAACTTTCATCGCCAAAATCCCAATAATAATAATAAGCTTCGCCTTGAGAGTTATTTACAAAACGATATGCACCATCTAAATACGAAAAAGAGGTAGAATCTATGGTAAAACTAGCATCACAATCATTATCATAACCAATTGTAACACAATTAACTCCATAACATTGTTCGCCGTTAGTCAATGTAACACAATAGGTTCCAGGCTCTAAGTTGTTAATTATTTCTCCCTCCATACCATTACTCCAATAAGCATAATAGCAACAGGGCACATCAGAAAAAGCATAAACATAAGCCTGTCCATTGTTGTAATAAGGAGCACTTGCATTTTGCGTTTCAAACAATATTTGGAGTTCGCAATAAGGTGAAGTAGGTGGAATCCCTACATATACTCTCCGAATTTTATAATCATAACACAAATCTTCGGTTATCATGCTAAGATTTACCATATATATACCTGGAACGCTATACTCATGACTAGGGTTTTCTTCAACACTTGTAATTCCATCTCCAAAATCCCAATAATAATGAGTTGTCCCTTGACTTTCAGTTGATGATAAATTAATAAAACTAACTACCATTCCTTCTGCTGAATTTTGAAAATGAAAATCGGCATCACATACTGCCATTAAATTAACAGATAAACCTAATAGCAATATCAAAACAATATTTATTTTTGTATTACTCATTAAAATTTGATATATACACCTGTTTTTAAGCCATATTTTATGCTCTTCTGACTTATAACATAAGATTTTTGATACTTAGAATTTAGATCTCCTCTCAAATGTGGTTCGATATAAATAGCAAAATGTTTTCCGATTTTATATTGTAAATTAATTGCTCCATAATAATCAAACATAAACTTTGTATCAGGACAATTAGATATTTCAGCGACATCGTTTTGTGATATATCATAATATTGTCCGCCTTTTGCAACTAAAATACTGGTAATAAGTCCAGCTTTTGGTGTAACAGAAAACTTGCCTAAATCAAACTCATAACCGCCTACCAATGGAACATCAATAAAGTGATAAGTATCGTTGATATTTAAGTCTTTATTTACCAAAATCGAATCGGTATAACTAACTAATGTACTGTCTGGAACAATAGCAAGTATAGAGTCATTATATTCTATATAAACGATATTCCCCTGAATAAATTCATCAATATCTAAAATTAAGATAGTATAAGACTCCCAAACCTCATCATTAAAATAATTATAGTAGTTGTGTGTACTTGTTTCGTACGAATTAATATTTGCAGAAAAACTCTCATGTAATTGTTGATATGCTAGTCCTGTTTCAAGTCTAAATTTATTGTATGAATAAGCAACGCCAATACCTGCGCTAAATGATAAATGCGGAGTAATGTTTTTGTTATATATATCGAGATTTGCCTGTAACTCAGTGTTTAAGAGTGCATTGTTGTAGTTTTGCAAAAAAGGATTAAAGAAAATATCTAAAGCAAAATAAGATTTTTCGGAGATTATAGGATTTCCTTTATAATCAACACCTAATGTATCATAAGTGATAACATCTAACTGTGGTATTCCAGCGATTACTTTATCGGCAATATCAAATGCTGTGGGAGCATAAGTAAGTGTAAAAATATTATTTCGGATAAGTTTATTTAATTTAAAATATGTAATGTTAGGAGGGTTTTGAACAATCTCCTCTTGATTTTCGTTAATATTTGCTATATTATTAGCTATAATCTCCTTTTGTGTTTGCCCAATTGGATTAGTATTGTCATTTATATTCTGCTCAATAACTTCTTGTTCTTTTACTTGATAGAGATTTCTATTATCCTGATTATCAGCTTCTTGTTCTTTTGTTTTATAGAGAATTGTTTTATCTTGCTCAACAATATTTTCTGTTTGATTAGTAGCTTTATCTAATTTTTCAAAATCAAGATTTTCATTACTTAACTCAAAGTAATTGGGTTTTGAATTTCGCAAGTTCCAAATATCTAGTTTGTTAGATTCATTTTCAATTTGTTGAATTTTTGTTTTTTCAGCATTAGCAAATTTATCGTTAAAACGTATAAAATCCATATTTGAATTATTATTTACCGTAACCACTGTTCCGACGACTGCGGTAAGAATTAGGCCGAGATAATAAATATTAAAATGAAAAGGGCTAAAATGGATAAAGCGATTAAACCATAATGCGGTAGCAATTCTACGCCAAGTTTGTTCGGCAGGCACAATTTTAAATCCTTTAAAAGCATTATGGTACAAACTTTCGAAGCGTGGACCTACCATCTTTTTATTGATGCTGTTCCAAACCTTATCCGATGGTTTTTGAGTAAATCCTTCAAATTCCGACCGAAAAATATCTTCTATGTTTTGTTTATTTTTCACTTATTTTATTTCCACTAGTTTTTTCAATTTTTAATGTTTTTAATTTTGTTTGTAACAATGCTCTTGCTCTACTATACTGCGACTTTGACGTACCCACCGATATATCAAGCATTTCTGCAATTTCGCGATGTTTATACCCTTCTATTGCATAAAGGTTAAAAATTACTTTAAATCCTGGCGGTAGTTTATTGATGCTATTTAATAACTCATCACGAGTAAACTCGCTGCTGTCCACCTCATAATTTTCAATATTAGTTTCGGCAATATTATCAAAATCTTTATGAAAATCGTGTTTTTGCGAAGTTCTATAATGACTTATGGCAGTATTAACCAAAACTCTTTTCATCCAACCTTCAAAAGAACCTGTTTCGCTATACTGGTCTATTCTTGTAAGAATTTTCACAAACGATTCTTGCAAAATATCCTCAGCGTCTTCTTTCGACTTACTATACCTAAATGCAATGCCAAGAAACAAAGGAGCATACATATCATATAGACATCGTTGTGCACGTTTCTCCATTTTTTTACAGCCGGCAATTATTTCTAATAAGTCAGGCATTTTTCGTAACTATAGTTTGAGACTTTTTAACATAAAAAAAGGTTGCATTACATAGATTGCAAATATATACAAAAAATATTGTAAATTAAGAAGATACAAAGAATTGTCTTGATAATTAGTGTTTGCCCAAATGATTGAAAATCTCAAATTTAGGTGTAAAAAGATAAACTAATGAGTGAAACTAATAAACTCGGAATCCATAGTTTATACCACAACAAAACCCAAAACATTCTGAACCAAACACTGACTCTATGAACAGACACTAATTAAGATAAATATCAATTAAGCCGTCAGGAGCAGAAATTTTCACTATTCGTGTACTGGGGTTTATTTCAATAATTATATCTTCAGCAAAAGGAATTATTATTGTTTTATTATCAAAAGTAGTTTCAAAAACAGGATTTCCAGGAATATCGTTAAACAAACTAATATTACCAATAAAGCCAAATTTCGCATCATACACCGCATATCCAATTAGTTCGGACTGAGATAGTCCTTCTGATTTGTTTTCTACAATATCTCCTTCTGTCACCATTACAAGAGCACTCCTAAATCTATCTGCTTGTTCGCTACTACAAATGTTTATAAATTTAAGAATAAGATTTCCTCCAGAGGTTTTTACATCTTCAATAAAAAAAGGAACCGGTATTCCTTCTATTTTAAGAAATACCGGCATTCCAATATTATAAATCTTATTAGAGTAGTTCTCGAAAGTTTTAATACTAATGTATCCGTTTAACCCGTGTGGTTTAATAACACTTGCAACTTCAAACAGTTCGAGTCCGTCAAATTTCATTAAACTAATCTTCTTTTTTGCCCTCTTTTTCCTCTTTTACGTTTGCTTTAGCATCTTCAACCTTAGGTTCTTCAGCTTTAGGTTCTTCAACCTTAGGTTCTTCAGCTTTAGGCTCTTCAACTTTAGGTTCTTCAGCTTTAGGTTCTTCAACCTTAGCTTCTTCAGCTTTAGGTTCTTCAGCTTTAGGTTCTTCAACTTTAGGTTCTTCAACCTTAGCTTCTTCAGCTTTAGGTTCTTCAGCTTTAGGTTCTTCAGCAGGAGTTTCTACAATTTCAGTTACATTATCTTGCTCTACCTCTTCAGCTTCAGCTTTATCTTCTATTTCTTGAGCATATTTTTTTGCAATTGCCTGTGCTCTTTCTTCTTTGATCTTTGTTTCTGTTTCAAGCTTAGCTTTTAACTCAGCACGTTCTTTAGCAGAAAGCTCAGAAATTTTTGATGAAATTTTATTTTCTTTTTCATCTAACCATGCTTCAAATCTTTTTTCTGCTTCAATTTCACTAAATGCACCTTTTTTAACACCTTCTAAAAGATGTTTTTTCATTAAAACACCTTTGTAAGATAAAATTCTTTTTACAGTGTCGGTAGGTTGTGCACCTTTCATCATCCATTCCAACGCTTTGTCAAAATCGAGTACGATAGTTGCAGGATTAGTAACAGGATTATACGATCCTATTCTCTCAATGTATTTTCCATCACGTGGAGTTCTACTGTCGGCTGCAATAATGTGATAGTAAGGTTTGTTTTTGCGGCCGTGTCTTGCAAGTCTTAATTTAACTGCCATAATTCATTAATTTTAGTTATTTAACTTATTTTCCAGTTTCTCGAACTGGGCTGCAAAGATAATACAATAATTCAAATTTTATTATTATTATAAAAAAAACATTCAATAAATTTCACAATCTATAAAAACGACATAAGCCAACCTAGACAAGGCTTTCAGCTCAAAAGTTAAGATTAGTTACAACAGATGTTGAAAATCAGCTTTGCAAAAGACAAATATTTTTAGAATAAGTGATAATTAATCTTTGTTTAATTAAAGAGAAGTTGTACTTTTGAAGTTCATCTGTAAACACTTAAAAATATACTAATATGTACAAAGAATTTAAAGAGTTTTTAACGAAAGAGATTTCAGATATCAAAGAAGCTGGATTATACAAATCCGAAAGAATAATTGTATCGCCACAAGGAGCCGAAATAGAAGTAAGTACTGGCAAAAAGGTTCTTAATTTTTGCGCCAACAACTACCTTGGATTATCTAACAGTCCTCAATTAATTGAAGCTGCAAAAAAAGCTTTAGACACACATGGATATGGCATGTCATCGGTAAGATTTATCTGTGGGACAGGCGATCTTCATAAAGAACTTGAGCACAAAATTACTGAATTTTTTGGCACAGAAGACACAATTTTATATGCGTCTTGTTATGATGCAAACGGTGGTGTCTTTGAACCTCTGTTAGGCCCCGAAGATGCAATTATCTCGGACTCTTTAAATCATGCTTCTATTATTGACGGCGTAAGACTGTGTAAAGCTCAACGTTTTAGATACGATAATGCCAACATGAATGACTTAGAAGCTCAGCTAAAAGCAGCAAAAGACACTCGCTACAAACTTATTGTAACCGATGGCGTTTTCTCAATGGACGGAAATGTTGCTCCATTAAATAAAATTGTAGAACTTGCAAATAAGTATAATGCAATGGTAATGGTTGACGAGTCTCACTCTGCTGGCGTTGTAGGACATACCGGACGAGGAGTTACTGAACATTTTAACCTTAAAGGTAAAGTTGAGATTATTACAGGAACTCTCGGCAAAGCATTTGGTGGAGCTATTGGTGGTTTTACAACAGGTAAAAAAGAAATCATCGAAATGTTGCGACAAAAATCACGTCCATACTTATTCTCAAACTCTATTCCCCCTTTAGTTGCTGCTGCGGGTATCAAGATGATTGAAATGATGAGTGAAACCAATGATTTGCAAGACAAATTACATAGCAACACAGAATATTTTATGGAGAAAATGAGCAAAATTGGTTTCGATATCAAACCTACTGCATCAGCAATTTGTGCAGTTATGTTATATGATGCAAAACTAGCTCAAAACTTTGCTGCAAAACTTCTTGACGAAGGAATTTATGTAATTGGTTTTTCATTCCCAGTAGTTCCAAAAGATCTTGCTCGTATTAGAGTGCAACTTTCTGCTGCACATGAAATTGAACATCTAGATAAAGCTGTTGCAGCTTTTGAAAAAATTGGTAGAGAATTAAAAGTTATCAAATAATATATTTGCAATTTATTGCAAAAAAACGATAATTGCACACGAATAGTCGGAAGATAAATCTTCCGACTATTTTTTTATCAATTTAAAATTAGTGTCTAAGAGTTTGTTAAATAATAAAGCATGGAGAATTGACGAAACTATTTTGTTGTTTTACAATGCTAATAAAAAAAGACGGAGCATAAAGCCCCGCCTAATAAGGAAAAAAACACTGAAAAATCTTAATCTTGCACACTATAAATTACAGGTTGCTCTTTACTAAATCCGGTAACTTTAAATTCGGTACGGCGATTCAATTGGTGCTCTTCGTCTGTACATTCTACACCATTAGAACACTTATTGACCAGAACTGTCTCACCGTATCCTTTTGCCGTAATTCTAGCTTTAACTATACCATTATCAATAATATATTGAACAGCCGACTCGGCTCTTTTTTGCGAAAGTGTCTGATTATATTTATCAGAACCTCTTGAATCCGTATGAGAGCCTAACTCAATAATAATAGAAGGATTCTCAACAAGTATATCAACAATCTTATCTAACTCTATGGCTGCATCGGGTCTAATATCCCATTTGTCAAAATCGTAGTAAATATTCTCAATTACAATTGGTTTATTAATTACAATTTTATCTAAAATTAATTGAGCATAAACTGTATCATTCATTGTTTCACAAACAGTTTCAAAGCTATATGCCTGGGTAAAATAACCTTCTTTTGTACCATTAACAAGATAGTTAGCATTACAATCCAAGGTAGTTATATATATTCCAGGAGAAGATTCCTCAATTGAAGTTGTATTACTTTCTCCATTGATATGATAATGCACATCAACATCAGCTAAAGCGACAATAGTTCCATCGTCCATTCTTTCATAAGTATTTACAACAAGTGTCAAATGTGTGGGAACAGGTGGCGTATATACAAAACTATAAATATCATCACTACCTAAGCCTCCATAACGATTTGATGAAAAGTAGCCAATACTATCTGTTTCAACAACATATATTGAGAAATCGTCTTTTGGCGAATTTATAGGATACTTAAGGTTTTCAGGTTTAGACCAAGAGCTTTTGCTTCCTTTAGATTTAAACAAATCTAAACCACCCATTCCTAAATGCCCATCGCTTGAGAAATACAAGACAGCATTTTTATCAACAAATGGAAAAACTTCTTTACCTTTAGTGTTTATTATATTACCAGCATTTTGTGGGGCTCCCCATGTACCATCATTTTGTTTTTCGCAATAATAGATATCTGTACTTCCAATACCTCCAGGCATATCTGAAACAAAATATAATATGTTTCCATCTGGAGATAATGCTGGATGACCTGTTGAATAAAGATTTGAATTATTATGTTCAAAAGGGTTTATTTCATCCCATTTTCCATCTATATATTTTGCTGAATATATCTCAAGTCTATTAGTATAAATATCTCCATCATAATCTTTAAACCAACTTGTTGGATCAGGATTAGAAGTTTTTTGGTTTTGCTTCACTGCCTTAGTCTTTGTAAAATATATTATATTATTATTTTCATCCAAAACACCTGGTCCATTATGAAAACTATCATTAATATCCGTAATATAATTTATCTCTTCAACATTTGAATTTTTCATTTTAATTTCATACAAATTTAAGTATGGATTACCAGTCCAACCATACATGTTGTTTTTTATAGAAGATTTATTTTTAGGAATTCTATCCGACGTAATATAAAAGTTTTCTCCGAAAGGAATTAGTCCAAAATCTGATTTTTCAGAATTAAATTTCTCTTCATTTTTTATTACAAAAAACTCAGGTTCATTTGTCCAAGAAATTGCTTTTTCTAAAGCTTGTATTTTTTTCTCAGCGATTTCAGTTTCTGCTGGAACTAGAGTTTTATAATTTTCATATTGCACATTCGCCTCCGAGTATCTACCTTCAGATTTAAGTAAATCGGCATAAATCATTATATCCTCACCTGTCGCTTCATTTGTACTAAGTAATTTTTCTAACCACTCAACTGCCGATTTTGTATCATTAATCTGCATATAACAATAAGTTATATTTCTAATTTCTTTTGAAGTAGCTGGCTGTTTTTTAAACAATTGATGATATGTTTCAATCGCCTCAAAATACTCATACTTCTGCATCTGTTCCTCGGCCTTTGCATTAGACTGTGCTTTTACACCATTTACTGTCAATATAAACAGCAAGGAAAGTAATATTCTAAATATTGTATATTTTGTTTTCATAATTATTATTTTTATTGTGTCTTTTCTCATTATTTATATAAGTCTTAACTTAAAAATATCGGGGTGTTTTCATTTTAGATTCACGTTTCCTAGGTAAAGTATAATCTACCATTATTTCATGACCTGAAAACCCACTTAAAGCCGTTAAACTATGCGTATAAGCATATCCGATTACAAAACTTGGATTAATATTCCATTCTGTCATAAACACAAGAGCATCTCTTGCTTTAAGACTATTGTCAAGACTTTCACTTGAAACCAAATCCGCACCAAATCTATAAGTTGCACCTAACCAGAATGTTTCTTTAAACAGAAAATATGAACTAACATCAAAATTTGTCAGAGCTTTAAAATCCTCTCTAATAAGGAAACTTGGCTTTAACTTAATGTCTTTACTAAGGTCAAACACATAACCAGCGGTAAGGTAATAATGTCTTTGCTGAGCTGTTACCAAATCATCAGGAGCTTGAATCAAGTCTCCCAATAAATCAGTAGAAGATAATCCAGCATAAAACCTGTCTGAATACAGAAATAGTCCGAATTTGGGATCTATCCGTAGCGTATTAACTCTTGTTAGAGGAATTGCTGCGTCATCAATTGTTTCACCATTGAGTTTTGTTCCATCCAAAGTAAAATAACTAATACCTGCTGCTAAACCCATCGAAAGTTTAAGCTTATCACTCAATTTTAAAATGTAAGAATAAGAACCATGCAAAGACTGTTGGTACTGTGCCCCAATTCTGTCATTAATAAATTGTAAGCCTAAACCCATTGATTCTGATAGTGCTCCTTCGATACTAATCATTTGAGTTGAAGGAGCTCCGTCAAGACCTGTCCACTGCGAAGTGTAAACCGAATTTATACTTGTCCATTGCTTTGTTCCTGCATAAGCAGGATTTATTGTCATTGGATTAAAAATGTATTGGTTGAATACAGAGCTTTGCTGAGCAAAACCCTGTATTGACATAAATACTAACACCAGTAATATATATTTAATTTTCATTTTGTTAATTGTTTTAAATTAAACCTGACTTATCTTAAGATTGTTATATATCCATCTATTATTTTCATCTCATCACACATTCTTACTTTTAATATGTAGAAATAAGTTCCTTCACTTAAACTACTACCGTCCCACGTGTTGTTATAAGAAGCTCTAGTGTAAACTTCGTTACCCCACCTGTTTAGAATAACAAGCTCATTTTCTGGAAACAACTCAATATTACTAATCGTAAAGAGATCGTTCTGTCCATCATTATTTGGAGTAAAGACATTGTTAACTTCAGGAACTACATAAATTTGCTCTGAATCAATGATTATATCATAAGTTACTTCACATCCTTTAAGGTCTGTAACCGTAACAGTATGAGTACCAGCATTTAAACCAGTTACAATACTCTGATTAGAGCCATTATTCCAAATATAGTCATAAGGAGCAAATCCACCAACAACTTCAATTTCTGCTGAGCCATCATTATTACCATTACAGTCAGCATTAGTTTTAGAAATCAATTCAAACTCAATTGGCTCACTTGCAATAATGTTTACTTCTGTTTCAGCAGGGCAACCATTTGAATCTCTTATTGTGATTACATTATCACCTGGAGCAAGATTGTTTATGATATTATCATAATATATCTGATCTCCGTTTACGGTATAGATATAAGGAGCAACTCCGCCTGAGATATCCATCTCAACCACAGCATCGTTCATTCCATAACAATTATTGTTGTTGATAACATTCGCTGTTGCTTCCAAAGTATTTAAACTCTCAACTGGAACTTCAATTACAGGACTTAAACAATTATTTGCATCTGCGGCAACAATAAAGAGTGATGTTTCATTAGCTAAGTCTTCGAAACTATTTGATTCTTGATAAGTTAAGCCTCCATCAATTGAATAAGTGTAAGGTTCTGTACCACCAGTGGCACTAAGCTGTATCCCTACAATTCCAATTTCACAATAAGGATTGTAAGTTAAATTAACCGCTTCGGGTGAACCTATCGAAGTTTCTACAGTTTGATAACATCCATTTTCATCAGTTACCATGATTGAATATTCGCCAGCTGTCATGTTTTCAAAAACATTTGAGGTTTGAGACAGTCCACCATTTACGCTATATGATAATCCACCAGTTCCACCAGTTGCAGTAACAGTTAGTGTTGCATCATCTGCTCCAAAACAAGTTACCATATCATCTCCGCTTACACTCACATTTATTGCCGTAGGATTAGCAATTGTTTGAGCTTCTGTTATTACAGAACATCCATTTTCATCCACTACCTCAACAGTATAAGAACCTGCTGCAAGATTTTCAAAAACATTTGACGATTGCGAAGTTCCATCATTTAAGATATAAGTGTACATTCCTGTTCCACCGTTTGCAGTTACAGTCAATGTCGCATCACTTGCATCAAAACAAGATACTTGTAAATCTGCACTTGCGCTTGCTACAAGTTGCTCAGGATTTGCAATAATTACAGCGTCAGCTATTACGGTACATCCATTTTCATCAACTACTTCAACTGTATAAGTGTCAGCAGGTAAGCCTGTAAACATGTTTGATGATTGTGAAGTTCCACCGTTTAATATATAAGTTAAGTTTCCATACGCACCTGTAACTAATATAGTTATTTCACCATCAGACGCATCTGAACATGTAACTTGAGATGAAGCATTTACATCAATCTCTATATCTGAAATACTTACCAATTGTTCACAATATGATTCATTTCCGTTCACATCGACAACTGTCCATGTTACAGTTGTTGTTTGTCCGATTGGGAATACAGCAGGTGCATCATTAGAAATATTAGCTATTCCGCAATTATCATTAACAACAGGAGTAACAAGTTCAATTATGTTAGAACAGCTTGTTATATCTTCTGGACAAGTTATTTCTGGCATTTGATTATCTGTTACTGTTACTAATTGTTCACAAGTCGCAATATTACCAGAACCATCTGTTACTGTCCATGTTACGGTTGTTGTTCCGATTGGGAAAGTTGCAGGAGCATCATTTGTTACACTGGCAACAGTACAATTATCATCTGTTGTTGGTGTGCCTAAAATTACGCCGCTTGCGGTACAATCATCAGGATCTGTATTTACAGCAACATCTGTAGGACAAACTATTGTAGGTAATTCAATATCTGTTACTGTTACTAATTGTTCACAAGTCGCAATATTACCAGAACCATCTGTTACTGTCCAAGTTACGGTTGTTGTTCCGATTGGGAAAGTTGCAGGAGCATCGTTTGTAACACTGGCAACAGTACAATTATCATCTGTTGTTGGTGTTCCAAGAATTACGCCACTTGCA
>JAQVOR010000010.1:0-18432 GCA_028702535.1 Bacteroidales bacterium | reverse complement strand
GCAAAGTTTCCACTAAAATCTGTTACTGTCCATGTAATTGTTGTATTTCCAAGTGGATAAGGATCGCTTAATACAAGCAAATCGCTTCTTACCCCAGTTACTGTATTTACTCCACAATTATCATTAACCGTTGGAGTGCCAATCACAACGCCTGTTGCTTCACAAGAACCAGCATCGCTATTTACAGCAACATCGGCAGGACAAGTGATTGTTGGATCCTCTGTATCATAAACTGTAACTATAATGTTAGCATTATCACAATTTAAAGGATTAATTACTTCACAAATCTCATAAGACATATTATAAGAACCAACCGCTACACCAGCAGGAATATTCAAATCACCATTGGCTGAAATTGTAACTCCACTTATACCGCCATCATTTGTTAAAGTAATAATTACATCATTAAAATCGACAGGACTGGCATCAAGCAAGTCGTTAGATAGAACATTTCCAGCTATTCCGCCAAGTTCACAATCTACAGGACTTGTGGTAAAATCGTCATCAACTGCACCAATAGTCGAAGCTAGTACTGTAACAAATACTTGAGCATCATCACAATTGCTAGGATTTAAAACTTCGCAAATTTGATAAGTTAAATAGTAAGTCCCAGCAGGAGTACCGGGAAGAACATCAACCGTACCATCAGGATTAAGAACCAAATATCCATCATCTTCAGGAATTGTTTCTGTTAGACTTACTTCAATTGGATTAACTGGATTTCCATTCAATAAATCATTACCAAATACAACTACAACAGAGGTTTCGCCAGAAAAACCATTAACATTATAAGCATAATCATCATTTGCAATAATACTTGCACTGGCAACTGTAATAGTAACAATTGCATCATCACAATTAGTAAGATTTAAGACTTCACAAATCTGATAAGTTAAGGTATAAGTACCTACTGGTGTCCCAGAAGCTAAATCTACACTACCATCGGGATTTAAAGTTAAATATCCATTAGGTTCTGGTATAGTTTCAGTTAATATTACTTCAATAGGATTAACAGGATCTCCGTTTAACAAATCGTTGTCAAACACAATCAGAATTCCGTTTTGTCCAGTATATCCGTTTACACCATTTGCAGAATCATCATTTGCAATAATTGGTGTGGCAGCAACAGTAATAGTAACAATTGCATCATCACAATTTGTTGGATTAATAATTTCACAAATCTCATAAGTTAGGATGTAAGTACCTTCAGGTGTTCCAAGAGCAACGTCCACAGTTCCATCAGCATTTAAAGTCAGATATCCATTAGGATCTGGTACCGTTTCTGTTAAAGTAACGTCAGCTGGATTAACTGGACTACCGCTTAACAGGTCGTTATCAAATACATTAACAACAGATACTTCTCCAGTATAACCATTAATATTGTAGGCAAAATCATCATTCGCAATTATCGAAGCTGCTGCAACAGTAATTGTTAGAATTGCATCATCGCAATTTAAAGGATTTACAATTTCGCAAATTTCATAAGTTAAATAGTAAGTTCCTTCAGGTGTTCCAGGAGTTACATCAACAGTTCCATCAGCATTTAATATTAAGTATCCGCTTGGTTCAGGAACAGTTTCTGCAAGTGTTACTTCGATAGGATTAACTGGATTTCCATTTAAAAGATCATTATCAAAGACATTTAAAACAGCAATAGCTCCAGTATTTCCGTCTATGCCACCAGCATTATCGTCATTTGCTATAATTGCAGGAGATTCCACTGTAATAGTAACAATTGCATCATCACAATTTGTTGGATTTGCAATTTCACATATCTGATAAGTCAATGTATAAGTTCCTTCAGGTGTTCCAGGAGATAGGTCTATGCTACCATCAGGATTAAGAATAAGATTTCCTGTTGGATCTGCAAGAGTTTCGGTCAATATTAAATCTGCAGGAATTACTGCAAACCCGTTTAACAAGTCATTTCCAAAAACATTAAGAATATTTACTGCACCATCATAACCATTTATTGGTCCGCCATTATCATCATTTGCAATAATAACATTTACTGGATTAGTAATTTCGTCATCCTCATCATTACCTGGATCAGGATCAAATTGGTCAAGTCCAGTTATAGTGGCAATGTTTAGATAATTAACTCCAACACCTGGTAAATTAACAGTACCAGTAATGTTTAAAATTACAGTTCCTGGGAAAGGTATATTTGCAATATTCCAAATTCCAGTAATATTATTATAAGTGCCAGACAATGTGTTATGAGAAACATAAGTGTAACCATTAGGTAGCAAATCTGTAACTACAACATTATCAGCATCAGTGGGGCCATAATTCGTAACAGTTAAAGTAAACACAACATCATCACCTACGTAAGGAGTGCTGTTATTAACAGTTTTTACAATGCCAAGATCAGCTTGTGACCGAATTGGCGTAATTACAGTTGACACGTTATTTGTAAGATCAGGATCAGTTATGCCGTCAGTATTTGTAATGCTTGCTGTATTAATAAGATTACCACTTGCATCTTCCTCAACTACACCTCTAAATATAATCAAACATCTTCCTCCAGCTACAATTGTTCCTTGATTTCCAGAACCTGTCCATGCGCCATAATTCGCTTGACATCTTGAAGCATCTAAGCTTGATATCCCTGCTGGCAATAAATCTGTAATTTCAGAATTTGTAACATCACTTGGACCATGGTTTGTATAAACTACAACGTAATAAATTGAATCTCCCGCCGTAATTTCGAGTGGGCTTATCATAAGAGCATAAGGATTATTAAATAATTGAGTAGAATCAATAGGAATAATTGAAGGATCAATCTGAATTTTAATAACTTCAAGATCTGCAACCACTTCGACAGGAGTTATAATTGTAGATGTGTTATTTGTGATATCGTCGTCAGGTGTATTTGACTCTACAACTGCTGTATTAGGAATATCGGCAGTAACACTACTACGAACAGTTCCTTTTATTAATAATTGAAATGTCGAAAGTGGCGTCATTGTTCCAATAAGATATGAATTTGTCCAAGGCGACCAAGTTAATCCACCATCAACAGAATATTCAACATCCATGATAATAGCGAGATTTATAACATCATTTACATGCACATTGAGGGCATCAAAAGTATTACTATTATTTGTTACATCAATTGTATATTGTATTTCCTCACCAGCCACTACAGAAGCAGGACCAGTCTTTAATAAAGAAACATCTGCCTCTTCGTTTAATGGAGTATAAATAGTTTCTTCATTATTCGTCGGGTCAGGATCTGGCACATCAGAAGTAACCGAAGCTGTATTAGGAATAGGATCAACATTTGGAGAAGGAGTAGCATCTATAATTGTACCTTTTATTCTGATAGAATAACTAGTGCCATCAGCTAATGTGCCGATGTTTAAGCTTCCTGTCCAAGGACTTAACCAAGTAGCTCCACCATCTATTGAATATTCAATTGAAGATATAATAGTAGGATCAATTATGTCGGTAATTATTACATTTGTTGCAGCACTAGGTCCATAGTTGGTAACAGTTATTTGATAAACAATCTCGCCACCAATAACTACTGAGGTTCCTATTGCCTGTTTTGAAAGATTCAAATCTGCAGATTGCACTATTGTTGTAACAAGCGTAGATTCATTATTAGTAAGATCATTATCAAAAGTCTCTGAGCTATAAATAGTACCAGTATTTGTAAGAGTTCCGGTTGCATTTGGATTAACATCGCCTCGAATAAGAATATTATTTACTCCTGGGAAATGAAAATCAGCAACTAATCTTGTTCCACTCCATGGAAGCCATGAGTTTCCAAAATTGAGTGAGTATTCAGGATTTGTAATACCGGCAGGTAATATATCTGTAATTAGTGCATTAATAGAGTGGTCAGGTCCGAAGTTTTCTACTAATAGAAAATAATAAATTTTAGTTCCTGCTATAATTTCGGATGGAGATACTGTAATTAATCCAGCTATAGAACCAACTGGTAAATTTGATGGATTAATTTGAGATTTTACAATTGAAACATCTGATGTTTTAATAATTTCTATTGAAACAACAGCCTGATCACAATTTGTTGGATTTAAAACCTCACAAATTTGATAAGTTAAATTATAAGTTCCACCAGGAGTATTTGGAGCGACATCAACAGAACCATCAGGGTTTAAAGTAAGAGTGCCCGTTGGATCTGGACTTACTTCTGTAAGTATAACTTCAGCCGGATTAACTGGATTACCATTTAATAAGTCGTTATCAAAAACATTTAGAACATCTGTTTGCCCAGTTGTACCATTAACACCAGTAGCAAAATCGTCAACAGCAATAATTGTTGTTGCAGTTACAGTAATTGTTACAGTTGCCTGATCGCAATTTGTTGGATTTGCAATTTCGCAAATTTCATAAACAAGATAATAAGTTCCTGCTGGTGTTCCCGGAGCAACAACAACATCGGTTCCTACCAAACTAATGTTTGGATCGGTTGAACTTATAAATCCAAGATTAACATCTAATGGATCTAATATTAAACCATCTAAAAGATCATTAACAAGAATATTAGTAACAACAATTCCGCCGTCATATCCGTTAATTGTACCGCTATCATCCACAGCAATTATCTGCAATGCATTATTTACAATTATTTGTGTTATAACAGAACAACCAAAGTCATCAAAAACGGTAATATTATAAGTACCAGATGTTAAACCACTGAATACATTCGACGCTTGAGGTACTCCACTATTTAGAGAATAAGTAAAACCACCATTTCCGCCACTAGCAGTCACTGTGATTTCTGCATCCGAGCCATTATAAGCACTTATTTCGGCTGTAACATTTAGACTAACAATAATTTCAGGAATTACACTTACTGTTGTCTCGGCACAAGTTGATATTCCACAAGAATTTTCCCATGCTGCATAATATGTTGTTGTTGCAGTTGGCGAAGCAATACTTAAATTATTTCCTGTTCCTATAAGTGTTCCATTACAAGAGCCAGTGTACCAATTTAAAATATCCCCAGAGCCACCAGTTGCCGTAAGAATAATATTATCGCTATTATTAAAACAAACAGTAGCATTATCTGAATTTGCAGCAGAAGGTTCTACAGGTAAAGGATTAACAATAACTTCAATTGGAACAGGATTAGTACTAATACAAGACCCGCTCAAACCTTCAGAAACATAGTATGTAAAAGTTCCTACTGTTGCTGTAGATGGAGTAATTGACAATTGAGGCGTACCACCTAAACTTGAATAATAATATAAAATATAAGAAGGATTACTTGCAGTTGCTGTAAGAGGAATTGCTGTTTCATTTTGACAATATACAACTGGACTTGTAGCTGCTGGACTTGTTATCATATCAACAACCTCAATAGTAAACTCAAAATAACATGAAGTCGCACCTGGAGGAATAGCATAATATGTACTTATACCAGTTGTAGCAGGAAACGGATTAGTAATTGTATATTCTACAGAAGCTCCTGTTACTGGATATTCATTATAAAATCTTGAACCAGCAGGCAAATGTCCTGAGACTTCTGTAATCGGAATACTTGAACCAACATTACATTTTAAAAACTCAAGAACTGATGGAGTTACAGCACAATTTGCAGTTACATAAGAATTTGCGTCAATTGAAAACACATAAGGATTAAGAATTGGTTCTCCAATACAACCTCCCGACATTTGATAGCCTTGCATAGTTGACAGATTTGTAAAAGCGGTATGGCTTATTTGTCCAACTCCATTCATATAACCACTAATAATTATTTCTGGATCACAGTTAACGTTCGATAGGATTACACAATCTTCGGTAACTTTAATTTTATAAGTTAATGTTCCAAGCAAGTCATTTGGATCTACTGGTAATGGCAAAGTTCCAATATCCCAAACAATTGAACCATTTGCTCCCATAGAAGGATTATAGTACAAATTATTAGGTGTTGGCAATGGAGTAAAAAATGTCTGAATAGAACTATTTACATAAGATGATGCAAAAGGTATCGGAATTATCAGTTTAGAATTATCAATTGGTTCTGTTCCTTTATTTTTAACATCAATTGTAAACTCTATTTCATCTCCTGGTTGAGCCACTAATGGATCTCCTGTAAGATAAGGAACACCATTAATGCTTTGAATTGTTGTTTGTGCTTCAGGTGTTGGAATGTAAGCATCTACAGACATCGCAAGCATAAATATTGTATATGTATCTTGAGTAGTTCCATATCTAAAATTAACAGAAGTTTGATTGTTTTTGATAACAGAATTTCCAGCATTGGGAATATCAAACATCGAAATATCCAAACCTGTATTATTTAAAAGATTAGGATTTCTGGAATTTCCTCCTGTAAAAATCGAACTGTTAAAAAAGTTATCTGTATCGTTTCCAGTATGACTAATATCTACCCAATTTGTATTTGCATGATTACGAATTTGCAAATAATCACCCTCTATAATTCTGTCACCTTCACCTGCAATAAGACCAAGTTTCATATTTACATCTCCACTTTGGGTTGTATTAAATCCTGAAACTGGAATAGTATAATCAGCAGTAACGCCACCAGCGACATAAGCATGACCATCAAAAACCGTAACATCTCTCCAATCCATTTTGGAATTTTCGTAAATAACAATCATTCCCCATCCACCATAATATCCTGTACTACCTCCATAACCTTCTCTGAGAGCAACATTACCAACAAAATAATTACCTATTCCATGCTGACGCACATAATCAGTAACTTCAGCGTAAGCCGAATACATTTGTCCATGATTGGTTACTGGATAATAAATATCATTTGTATTAGCAACAACAGTTTCATAACTAGATGCTCCAGGTCCTTTTAAAAGAACTTTTTGTTTATCGAACTCAACCGTTACTCCTCCTTTGGTTACAGAAAAAGTTAATGGGCTGTTTCCACCGTTATGTGCTCTACCTGTCCAGTAAAGACCAGCATAAACAATATTAGAACAATTTGGATCTGCTCCATTCTCAATCGAAAAATTAAGATTTGCTGAAGACGAATTTAAGGTCGTAGCATCACTATCAACATCAACATACATCATCAAATTATTGTTAGAGTTATTATCTCCATAACTCGCTAATGTTAAATTTGTATTACCAACTAAGGCAAAATCACCTTTAACATTATAAATAAATTTTCCAGGTGTATATTGAGAACTCCTTTGAGTAAACGATTTTATTACCTGCGAGCTTAAATTACTTATGCCACCTGATAGTAGCACAATGAATGTAAAAATTAAGGAAATTCTCGCATATTTCGAAAAAAGTAAAATGTGTTTCATATCTGTATTTTTTAAGTGCTTATTAAATGATTATTGGGGAATACTATTATCATAAAGTAAAGTATAATTAACATCTCTTGCATTGACAATAAAGGAGTTAATGTCTTTTGAACTAACTGCAACATCAGATTTAAAAACGATGTATTTTAGTTTTGATAAATGCTTCAAATTGTTTAAATCCAACTTCGCATATTCTCCACCTTCTATACTAATTATCAATATCTCTATTTCTGACAATTTTGGATTCTTTTCATAAACCGCATCTATATCAGACAGATTAATGAAAATTGCTTTTGGACTGTCTTCGCCTACTATTTTTACATTATCTTTCGATAAAATCGCAGTTGTGTTAAAATCATAATAGAGACTTCTTAAATTTTCCAAATCATTAGTGGATGATTTAGCGGAAACTGTATTTTTTAAATAACCATTAATTTCTATAGCAACTTGGCTATATAAATAATTATTAAATGATAACATGATTCCTAAAAACAATACTGAAACAATAATTGGTGCTTTCATAATTTATATTTTTATTAAAACTTTTTCTTTTTAAGAGAATATTGCGAAAACTAATGTTTGTTTTTAATATTAATTATCGAAAATCCTCTAAATATTTTCTTCTGGAAGTATAAACATCTAAATAATGTTTTTGTTTAGACTAATTCTATTTAATTTTTGTTTAATTTGAACACACACACTTATTGTTCTCTTTTTCAGCGTGTTATGCTTTATATTATTTAGAATAAATGTTGAAGAACATAAATCATTCTAAATAAGGATGCGATAGAATTTGCTGTTGATATAAATGTGAGGCAAAAAAATTATGTTATGAACATATTGATGCCCGATAAAATCGAAGATTTGATTATACAATAGAAAGATTTCTCCCCTCTGTCGAAATGATAATTTATCTAAGGAAAATATGCGACTAAAGGGAAAAATCTCAAAATTTTTATCGAATCGAACATTAATATAATGCAAAAGAGTGGTAAGAAAACTCCTTACCACTCTTTTTATTACCAATTTTATTGTAATCTATAAACTCAGTATCTGAGTCATTATAAACCAACAGTGTTAATCATCTTCTTTATCATCATCATCATCATCATAAGGCTCCACAAAAGTGTCGGCTACTTCATCTTCTTCATCATCATTTACTGCATCGCTCATATAATCTAACTCCGCATATTTATCGGCAAATTCTTCTTTACTTGCAACCTTCAACATACCTGCATCATTATAGTCATCATCTTCAAGAATAATCTCTATTGCTTCTTGATTTGTCATCCTTACTAAATAGATCTTTTCGTCAGTTTCAAAAGGCAAAGCACTAACAAGTCGCCCCTCTTTATTGGTAAATTGTATCAGATGCTGACTAAATCCCTCAGGATATGTAAGCTTTATCTGTTCCTGAATTTCCTTTGATAACTTTTCAAAGTCCTGTATTACTCTAAGTTTGCCAGTATTCATAATAATAAAATAATCATGTTAATATGTCCTTTAATATTCGGTGTAAATGTGTAAAAAATATTATATATTTGAAAGAACTTTAATAAAAAATTAAAAAAACTTTTTTTTAATCTTTTTAAGCTCCCCAAAAACTGTAAAATCACAATTTCAAAAATGTTTGATCTTTTGTAAATTTAACCAAAATTACTATCTTTACATCAAACACCAATGGCATAAATATTGTTTGTAAATTAAACCATAAATAATTAAACTATGAAAAAAATATTACTTTTTTTATTTGCACTTATATCAGCTGCATTTGTATTTGCTCAAAATGATAGTCTCAGTTATGAAGAGTTTCAAAAAAACTATCAAGACTATATCGAACAAGAAAACAAAGCATTCGAAAAATTTAAAGAAGATAGAGATAACGAATTTTCTAAATTTTTGAAACAAGATTGGGAAAATGTTGAACTCTTAAAGCAAGGAAAACCAGCTTCGATTCCTGGACCTAAAGAAATTCCCGTTTTTGATGCTCCCAAAAACAATATTCCGATAAAAAAAGTTGCCGAAAAGAAAATTACCGAAATAAAATTGGCAGAAGCATCAAAAATTGAGATGGAATTACGACCACTTCCAAAACCTCAACCAATAACTGCAAAAAAAGATTATGCCTATCTCCAAATTGATTTTTATGGAACAAATTTAGATTTTATCTATCCGAAAAAGTTTAATACTCTTAAACTATCCGAAGTAAGCGAAAAAGAAATTTCAAACTTTTGGACACAAACCTCCGAATCTGACCATTATAGATTAATAGAACAAATGTTAGAGTACAAAAACGAACTAAACCTTAACGATTTTGCTTTTCTTAAATTGACAGAAAAAATTGCTGGTTCTATTTTATCAACACCTAATGAACAAAGATTATTGAGCTGGTTTTTATTATCAAAAACTGGTTACAAAATAAAAGTAGGATACGAAAAAAGAAATATACATCTATTGGTTCCTGTCGTTAATTTAATGTACGGATATTCATATTTCATATTCGACAATTTAAAATATTATGTTTTTGAAAAAGATTGTCAAATAGGAACTTTATACACTTATAAACAAGATTATCCTGGTGCAAACCGTATAATGAATTTTAATATTTATGTTGCTCCTTTATTCGAGGAAAATAGTTTAACACGTGAACTTAACTTCGATTATGACAGTGAAAACTACGAATTTAAAATCAACTACAATAAAAACCTTATTGACTTTTACGCTGATTACCCCCAAGGAGAAATTCAAATATTTTTCGATGCAGGAATATCACATACAGCAAAAGAATCTTTGGACCGCTATATTGATTCGGCAATTGTAAATATGGACGAAATTAAGGCTGCAAATTTTCTTTTGCACTTTGTTCAAACAGCATTTAGTTATCAAACCGATGGAGAACAATTTGGATACGAAAAATTCTTTTTTCCCGAAGAGATATTTCATTACAAACACGCTGATTGCGAAGATCGATCTGTTTTTTATAGCTATCTTATAAACGAGTATCTAAACCTTCAAGTTATTGGATTAAACTATCCTGGACACATTGCTACTGCCGTTAAATTTAATAATAAAACTGATGGCATGTATTTCGAAATAGAAAACGAAAGATATGTAATTTGTGACCCAACATTTATAAATGCTCCAGTTGGTGCGTGTATGCCAGAGTATATAAAAGCAGATGTAAGTGTTTTAAAACTAAATAACAGCCACTTGAATTATAATAAAGAAGAGCAAATTTGGCAAATTTTAATAAATCAAGGACTTGTTAGAACAAACTATAAAAATGATATTATTAAATCTGGAAATGGATTTTTTGCAATAGGAAATATGCAAGATTCTATTATAATAAATGGGGATTTAATAAGACTCTCTAACGAAAATGAAAGCATATTTGTATGTTATTGTGATGAAGCTGGAAAAATCTCAAATTTTAAACAAATTAATGGAGACGGGCTTCTAATTCCAGCAGGTATATTTGCCGAAAATAATAAAATATTTATTTCAGGATATTATAACAATAATCTGAATTTTGAAAACAGTGGGATTACAACAAAACATTATCGAGAGATGTTTATAGCAGCTTTAGACAATAATTTGAAGCTTTTATGGCTTAAAAATTCAGAGGCTTTTCAAGAAAACAATTTAGCAAATAATTACTTTTATATAACTGCCAATACCAACGGAGAAATTATTGATAAAACGGATATAAGCGAACAATCTTATGTAAATCAACAACCAATAATTAATCAAGATAATGATAAAATTATTTTTTCGGGACATTTTGCCTCCATTCACCCTTATCTTGCCGAGAGTAAAATATATGATAAAAAAAGCTCTTACGAATTTGCGATAACACTAAACGAATTAACTCAAAGTTTTTTATCAAAAAAATATGACGACAATATTGCATCATTATGTGCATTTCTTACAATATTAGAAAATGGCAAAATAAAGTTAAAAGGAAAAGAAATAATGGCAGCAATTACTACAATGAACCCTGAATTTGAAAACCAATATCCAAAACTCTATAAAAATTTAAGAGATATTGTCAAAATTAAAAGCAAAAATGATATTGTAACACTTAATGTTAAAACTTTAGATAATTTTCGTTTAAGCGGAATTATTATTGATGATAACGCTCGAATAAACATACGCTCATATAGTAATGGAATCATTCAAGTATCAGTATTATCGGGGATTAATTACAGACCATTTTTAAGAAAGCACAAAGTTAATTACTTTAAGATATATAAAAATAAAGACAAAATTATTATTAACTATGATGCCAATAACAACCAAAAAGTAATTAAATTAAAGAAAGATTTGTTAAAATAAACTATATTTGAGGTAAATTTAAAATCACTATTTATGAAGAAGATATTTATAATTTTTATCGTATTCTTAAGCATGTTAATTATCCTAGGAGGATGTGCCTCTCAACGATACACAAAAAAAGCTACAAAACTCGAAGCCATGGGTCAATACTACGAGGCAGCAGAGTTATATTATCAAGCTATTAAAATTAAAAATACAAATATTGAAGCATTTGCTGGATTAAAACGTACCGGACAAATGAGTTTAAGTAAAAAACTTTCTAATTTTAATCAATCATATAATAACCAAAATAATAAAGAAGCAGTATATCTTTACGAAGATGCACGAGATTATTACAATAAAATATCTGGTGTAGGTATAGATTTGAATTTTCCATCTTTTTATAAGGATTATTACGAAGAAGTTAAAAATATTTTTCTCGAAAATCAATACTATGAAGGCTCAACTTTACTTACTGAAGAAAAATTTGCTCAAGCAGAAACCATATTTAAAGAAATTGTAAGACTTCAACCCAATTATAAAGATTCAAAAGATAAGCTAATTACAGCTACTTATGAACCTAAATATAGAGATGCACAACAAAAAATGGATATAGGAAAATACCGCCAGGCATATTATGCTTTTGATGGAATTATTAAAGGTGCTGGAGCATATAAAAACTCTTATGACCTTAAAGCCGAGAGCCTAAAACAAGGCACTATAACCATAGTAATAGAAAAATTTAAAAACTTATCTGGTTCGAGCGGAATTGATAATAACTTAGAAAGTAAAGTAATTACTGATATACAAAATTTTAATAATCCGTTTATAAAACTAATTTATTCAGACACACAAATCAGAGCATCAGAAACCAACTTCAGCCTATATTGTGAAATATCTAAATTTACTTATAATAAAGGTGAGTTAAAAACAACTGAAAAAAAAGGATATTTACGAAAAAAAGTTAAAGTTTTAAATCGCGAAACCGAAGAGTACGAATATAAAACCGAATATGATAAAGTTACTTATTATGAGTATGAAATGTCTCGTACACTCAACATGAATTTTATGTTTAAACTAATTGACAAACGAACAGGCGAAATCAAAGTTACAAGCTCAAAAAACATTACTACTAGAGATGATATTCACTATGCCAAATACTCTGGTGACCGCAAAAACTTAGTGCCTGGACATTGGAAATACTTAAAAACATCTTCATCTGAAGATTATGTTAATGATAAATATGCCGACACCAATAGACTTAATAGTCTTCTTGATTCCAGATCTCAAATTAAAGATTATAACACATTATCTACCGAAGCTATTAACGAGGCTGCCGCAATTATTTCCAATGAAGTAAACAACTATGTTAATGAAAACTAAATTTAAAATGAAAAAAATACAAATAATTCTTCTACTACAATTATTAGTTTTGGTATCATCGTGCCAAATTGGAAAAAAATATAATTACGAAAAAAAAACAATGCCCGAATGGGTAATTAGCAAACCTCAAACCTCAATATACTACATTGGTGTAAGCTCATCACCAAAAAAAGGTTTTTTGCCCGCCGACTACCAAGCAAATGCACAACAAAAAGCTCTTGGCGATCTTGCCTCCAGTATTTCTGTAAATATTGAGTCAACTTCTGTTTTATCAATAATTGAAACTAATTATAAGCTAAATGAAAATTTTTCGAGCGATATAACCGCCTCTACAAATCAAACACTCGAAGATTACGAATTAGTTGATACATGGGAAAACGAAGAATATTATTGGGTATATTACCGCCTTTCTAAAAACACTTATGCCTCACAAAAAGCCCAACAAAAAGAACAAAGTATTCTTGATGCAAAAAATAAATATTATCAAGGAAGAGAACTACTTGGACGTGATTTACATTATAATGCATTTCAATTCTATGTAGAGGCTCTTACAGCTTTAAAACCATACCTTGGTGAAAGTACTATCACAAATATAAATGGAGAAGATAAAGACCTTGGAAACGAGATTTTTACCGCAATAGCAGATTTTGTTAATAATTTAAAAATTACATTTAATAGCGAAGAAATAAAAGTAAAAAAAGCTGTTGAGATTAATACTGATGCGTTCTCTTTTACAATAACTGATAAAAACAATAAACCAGTATCAGGTATTCCAGTAAAAATTAACTTTACTGGTGCTGGACTTTTACGCAACTCAGAAGTTTCAGGAAATGATGGAAAAGTATATTGTTCAATTCGAAAAATATCTTCACAACCTAATAATGAAACTCTTTCTGTTTCTATAGATATGCTTAGTTTTTCGCGTGCTGCAAAAGACCATATAGTACGTAGCATTATTAAAAACATGCCTGCAAGTGAAAATAAAATGCGAGTAAGTGTCGAAAAACCAATATTAAAAATTGAATCCAAAGAAACCGAATTTGATGAAATCCGTAAAAACCAACTTTTAAAATCAACTTTCGAAGGAATGCTTAGTAATGAATTTTCAATAAATCCAAATTTAAAACCCGATTTTACGCTAAAAATTACTAGTAATACTCTGAAAAACGGAGAGTATTATGGTGAGTATGAAGTTATTGCAAATTATACTTTCGACCTTACTGATAATGCTGGAAATATTGTTTTTCGTAAAACTAAATCAGATGAATATTCTGGTGCAGACTATCAAACCGCTACAAACAAAGCATATATCGAAATTGCAAAATCTATCGAAAGAACAATTACTAGAGAACTAATATCATCAATAAATAAATAAAATATGTCAGTTTTAATGAATTATGCAATGTTTCCGACAGATAAAGGGGACAGTGTAAGTGAGTTTGTTAGCAAAATAATCAAAATGATTTATGAATCTGGTTACGACTACAAACTAAATGCAATGGGAACCATAGTAGAAACCGAAAACATTGAACAAGCATTAGAAATTGTAAACAAATCATACAAAATTCTTGAACCTTTTTCTGACAGAGTTTACGCAACTATTAGTTTTGACATCCAAACCAATAAACCTACAGGAAGATTAGAAGGTAAGGTTAAATCGATTGAAGATAAAATGTAGGTGGCCTCAAAATCATCAGACATAAACTCACATATCAAAATATGCTTTCACAAATGACAAAGCATGTTGAAGTGATGCAATATAAGTATGCTTATTTTTTTCATAAGCATCATTAGAAGGAATTACTACAAGCAATTTATCAGATTTCACATCGACTTGAGATATGTAGTTACCTTTAGATAATTTAGGACTAAGCGATGCCTTGCATTCAACAGCAAGTGTTTTTCCGGCATATTCAAGTACAAAATCAACTTCAGCACCATGCGTAGTACGATAAAAAAACACATTTAATTTTGGATATATTGCTTTTATGTGTTGCAAAACAAGCGACTCCCAAACAGAACCAAGCAAAACATGACCGCTTAACTGATTAAAACTGCGAATATCAGAAAAGGCACATATTAATCCTGTGTCATTAAGATACAACTCTGGCGATTTAATTATGCGTTTTTTGAGATTTGACAACCAGGGAGGAACAAATTCAAGCATAAATGTTTGTTGAAGTAAATCAAGGTAATTTTTTAAAGTGCGAAAGCTAACATTCAGTGAATCACACAATTGAGCATAGTTTTGTACCTGTCCATTATTTTGAGCCAACATCTGCCACAAACGCCGCATTGCTCCCGACATAATATTACTCCATTGTAGAATATCACGTTCAATAAAAGTTATAATAAAATTATCTCGCCAAGATTCTGATATATCCATATCGGCAGCTAATAAACTACTAGGAAATCCACCTTTTATCAGATAATCTTCCATTGAATAAACATTCTCAATTTCTTGATAAAGAAAAGGTGTTAAACGATGAAATGAAATACGACCTGCTAAACTTTCAGAACTTTGTTTTATTAAATCCTGAGATGCCGAACCAAGCACTAAAAAGTGACCAAAATCTGACCACTCATCAACCAAACTACGGATAACGGGAAAAAGCTCAGGTTTTCTTTGAATTTCGTCTATGCAAATAAGCTTTGATTTATTCGTCTGAAAAAACCATTCTGCATCTTCAAGCTTTTGTAAGTCAGAAGGCCTTTCTAAATCCAAATAAATTGTTTGCTCATAATTTTGCAACAGGTGTTTTGCCATTGTTGATTTACCACATTGACGAGGTCCTAAAATTGCTGTCACAGGAAAATGTTCTAAACTTTTTATTACTTTTTCTTCTAAAAATCTTTTATAATACATTGTTTACCGTGTTATTATTAAACCCAACTTTAATATTATCACGGTAAAGATACATAATATTTGAGAAAAAAAATTGTTTTTTTCAATAATTAAAAATTCAAAAAAAGCTACTGAGAGTTTTGGCTTGTGCCAAAACATCGCCAAATCCTTTTTTTAACCACCTAAAAAACCTCTTTCTTAAATTCAATTTCTTTAAAATAAAATTCTTGCAGTTTATTATTCTTATCGCAAATAACTAAATGACCAGTTTTTCGAATATCTATAATTTTTGCTGTAAATATTTCATTACTTTTTTTAAATAATGAATCAACATTTAACCTATATAAATTTTCCAAATATTTTATTCTAATTTCACTAAATTCAAGACTCTTATACTTTTTAATTTTATCAGAAATAATATTTGATATTTCTCTTATTTCTTTATCAATATTATAATCTGTATTTGTCAAATTTTTTAAAGACACAGGATTTGGAATTTCTTTTGGAAAAAATATTTGATTCAAATTTAATCCAACACCAATAATAGAAGACTTAATTATATCACCGTAAAAGCAATTTTCGACCAGTATTCCAGCAATCTTACTATCTTTTACATAAATATCATTAGGCCACTTTATTTTTGCCTTAACACCTTTTAAAAGTAGGTAATCGCATATTGCAAGCGAAATAATCATATTTAAACAAAAATGACCCTCTACATTCATTTCTGGAAAAATAATAATTGAAAAAAGTAAATTTTTATTTTCTTCTGAATACCATTTATTTTGTGCAAACCCTCTCCCATTTGTTTGAAAATTTGTATAAACAACTGTTTCATCACTTAACTTATTATTAGTTAAAAGTTCTGATACAAAAATATTTGTAGATGTTATAATATTTCGTTTAATAAATTTCACTTTTTATAATCTATATGAGTTTGTACAAAACTACACACATAAAACAAAATAATTATAAAATTATTGATTTTATTACAATTTAAAATATTAGTTTATAAAAAAAAACTGCTTTAGTTTGCACAAAAACAGTTTTAAATTACAACAAGTTATAATATTTATTTTACTCAAAAATATAGACTAAGCCAATTTTTAAACCACCATATAAAGGATTAGTTTTAAAATTATCTTTCTCATCAGCAGTAACAAAATTACTATCTTTTCTCTCACCAAGACCATTAATTCCTTGCATATCAGTTAATATATAATTAAACCTTACTCCGAAATTCAACTTTAATGCATCTTCAATAATATTAAAATTAGCTCCAAAACCAAAAGCTACACCAATTCCAACATTTTTAAAATTTGATTTAACAGCTATATCTTCTCTATTTGCGAAAGAATATGCCATGCCATGATAAATACCAGGTTTTAAAACATCAGTTTCATCAAATGTTCTTGAATAAGTTGCTTTATTTACAAATTGAAGCATTGGGCCTAATTCAAAATAAGTATTTTTTCCAAATTTCATTAAAACAGGAATATCAAGAGTATTTAATACAGTTGTTGAATTATAAGCATTTCTCTCATCTTCGAGTGTAAAAAAATACTTAATATTTCCTTCGTAATTTTGCTTTAGTTTGTTAAAATTTATATTTGTTTCTAAACCAAACTGGTCAGAAAAATAATATCCTGCAATAATACCAAAAGAACTACCAAAGGAAGCGGCGACATCCATTTCAGCACCAGCATCAAAAACTTGTTTATTCATAAGCCAAGTACTATTATATGCAAAATGCCCACCTACATTAAGTTGAGCAAAACTTAGTAATGAAATACTCACTAAAATAAATAAAAATGTTATTTTTTTCATATCTCTAAATATATAATTAATTAAATTTTGAATTAAATCTCAAAATTATAAAAAAATTCAACAAAATACAATTATTCAAAATTAAGTTTTAAATTTTATACTTGTAAATTACAAACCAAGTTTCGTTGATATTTCAAGCATTCTTATTATAGATTTCTCAGCTTTTTTTCTTAAGTTTTCTTCCACATTCACTTCAGGGAGTTCATATTTTAAACAATTATATAATTTTTCAATTGTATTAAGCTTCATAAAATTACAATCGTTACAAGCACAAGTAGAATCAAGTGCTGGAGCTGGAATAAAAATCTTATTTGGACTTGCTTTTCTCATTTGATGCAAAATTCCTGATTCAGTAGCAACAATATATTTTTTAGCAGAATCTGTTTGAGTAAATTTTAGCAAACTCGAAGTACTTCCAATGTGTTCCGAAACTATTAAAATAGGTTGTTCACATTCTGGATGAGCAATAATTTTAACATCTGGGTTTTCGGCTTTAAGTTTCAAAATAACGTTTAAATCAAAAGCTTTATGAACATGACAAGCACCATCCCAAAGAATCATATTTCGACCAGTAATACTGTTAATATAGTTTCCTAAATTTTTATCAGGTCCAAATATAATTTTTTCATCTCTATGTAAACTATCAACTATTTGTTTTGCATTTGATGAAGTAACAACAATATCAGTTAGAGCCTTAATTTCTGCAGTTGTATTAACATACGAAATAACTGTATGCCCAGGATATTGTTTTATAAACTCTTCAAATTTATCAGACGGACATGAATCAGCTAAGGA
>JAQVOR010000099.1:7330-12144 GCA_028702535.1 Bacteroidales bacterium | reverse complement strand
AAGAGGTAGCGAATCAAGTCGATGCTTTTGATGACGCTATAATAATTTGTTCAACAGATGGTGAGTCTGGTTTTGCAGATTTTGTTATGGGTAGCAATGCCTCTCGTATTGTTCAGGAAACTGATAAACCTATTATTACAGTAACTTCAGAAAAATATATCGGGAATGTTGATAAAATAGTACTGCCACTTGATATATCAAAAGAAACTCGCGAGAAAGTTCCAATAGTTGCAACAATTGCAAAAGCTTTTAATTCAGAAGTGCATATTATTAAAGTTACTAGTTCAACTAACGAGGGGATACATAATAAATTAAAAATGTATGCAACGCAAGTAAAAAAGTATTTTGACGAAAAAGGCATTAAATATCAGTCAAGTCTTTTAGTTGGAGATAATATAACTGAATCAACAATCGAATATGCTAAAACAATTGATGCCGATTTAATTGCAATAATGACAGAACAGACAACTTCTTTGGCAAACTTTCTGCTCGGGTCTTATGCTTATCAGATGCTGAATAGCTCACCAATACCTGTTCTTAGTATAACTCCAAAAGGATTATTCTTTACTTTTGGTATGAGAACAACCGGAGGTTAAGATTAACTTGTTTTTAAAATATTTGCGACCGGTTTTCTGGTCGCTTTTTTTTATTATTTTTGCATGCGATTTATAAAATTTTTGACAAATGATTATTTCTTACAATTGGCTAAAGAATTATATCGATATTAGTGTCGATATCGAAACCTTATCAGATATTTTAACACAAATTGGACTTGAGGTAAGTTCTGTAGAAGAATATAACAGTATAAAGGGCGGGCTCCAAGGGTTTGTTACTGGGAAAGTGATTGAATGCGATAAACACCCTAATGCGGACAAACTTAGTGTTACAAAGGTTGATATAGGCAATCCTGAGCTACTTAACATTGTTTGTGGAGCTCCTAATGTTGCAGTAAATCAAAAAGTAATTGTTGCTACCGTTGGCACTACATTATATACTGATGATGGCTCTTTTAAAATAAAAAAAGCAAAATTACGTGGTGAACCTTCCGAAGGAATGATTTGTGCCGAAGACGAAATTGGCATAGGAACATCACATGAGGGCATCATGGTATTACCTGATGACACAGAAATTGGAATTCCTGCCTCGCAATATTTTAATATCGAAAAAGATATTATTATTGAGATAGACCTCACTCCTAACCGAGCCGATGCAACTGGTCATATTGGTGTAGCACGTGATTTGGCAGCATTTTTTAATCAAAAATATAATTTCTCCGACTTAAATTTTACAGAAAATAAAACTAATAGATTTAAAATTGATGTAAGTGTTGAAAATACAGAAGCTTGCCCACGATATATGGGCATTTGTATGGATAATATTAAAATTGCAGAATCGCCAGATTGGTTAAAAAACAAGCTTAAATCAATTGGTTTAAATCCTGTGAATAATATTGTTGATATTACAAACTTTGTTCTTCACGAAACTGGGCATCCTTTACACGCTTTTGATGGAGATAAAATTATTGGTGGTAAAATTATTGTAAAACCTGCCAAAGAAAACACAGAGTTTGTTACTCTCGATGGAATTACTAGAAAACTCCAAAATTCTGATTTGATGATTTGCAATACAAAAGCTCCAATGTGTATTGCAGGAGTTTTTGGAGGTATTGATGCTGGGATAAATGAAAATACTAAGCGGATTTTTATTGAAAGTGCATATTTTAATCCAGTTTGGGTGCGTAAAACCGCAAAACATCATCAACTAAGTACTGACTCTTCGTTTCGCTTTGAAAGAGGTGCTGATGTTAATATGACACCCTACGCCTTAAAACGTGCTGCAAGTCTTATAAATGAGCTTGGTTTTGGAGAAATTGCTTCAGAAATTATTGATGTGTATCCACAGATTATCAAACCAAAAAATCTTAGTTTTAGTTTTAATAGATGCAATAATTTAATTGGTAAAGATATCGGAAAGGATACAATCCGTCGTATTCTTAAATCTCTTGAAATTAAAATACTTGATGAGAGCGATGATATTCTAAACCTTGAAATCCCAACATACCGCGTTGATGTTACTAGAGAAGCCGATGTTGTTGAGGATATTTTGAGAATATATGGATATAACAATATCGAAATACCAGAGAAAATTGAACTTTCAATCAATAAAGTACATAAACCCGATAATGAGAGTTTGACAAATATTATATCAGACATGTTGGTTTCACAAGGCTTTAACGAAATAATGTGTAATTCATTCATCAGTAATAAATATTTTAATGAAACTGATAATAAGGATAAACATGTTAGGCTTCATAATCCTTTGAGCAAAGACCTTAGCATAATGCGTCCTTCGCTTGTTTATGGTGGTCTCGAAAGTATCGAGTATAATATTAATCGTAAAAATACCGACCTAAAGTTTTTTGAATTTGGTCGCACATATCATTCAGACGTAACAATTACAAATCCTGGAGATATAAATAAATATCACGAAAATAAGCAGTTAGCTATTTGGATTACCGGACACAAAAATCAATTAGCTTGGAACAAAAAGAATGATAAAACAGATTATTTTTATTTAAAATCTTTTGCTGCAAATGTTTTTAAAAAGTTAGGGCTTAAAATTGATGATTTTGAATTTGATATTATTTCAAATAATATATTTAGTACTGCTCAAGAATATAAACATGAAAAGAAAGTGCTTTTACAGCATGGGATTATATCTCCGAATCTTCTTAAAAAAATTGATATTGAGCAAGAAGTTTTTTATGCTGAGATTAACTGGAGTCTGCTTATTGAATTGACAAATAATGTAAAAACTCAATATTTGCCTGTATCTAAATTTCCAATTGTTAAGAGAGACTTAGCTTTGCTTATTGATAAGCAGGTAAGCTACAAGCAGTTGGAAGATATTGCTGTAAAAAATATTGGAAAATATCTAAAACAAGTTAATTTATTTGATGTTTACGAAGGTAAAAACATTGAGGTAGGTAAAATTTCTTATGCTTTAACATTTGCCTTAGAAGACCGCGAAAAAACTATGACCGATATTCAAATAGAAAAAATAATGAAACATCTGATGAATGCTTACAAAGATATTGGTGCTAAAATAAGGTAAAAAAAGCAAATTTTGATTAATCCCAAAACACCCGATAGATCCTTAATTGATTTGTAAATGTTTATATGTCTCCATTAAAGCATTTTGGTCATCTGTGATAATTAATAGTTTGTCGCCCTCTTGTAAAACGGTTTTACCAGTAGGTACAAGATATTTATCATCACGTTTTAACAATACAATTAATGTATTATCAGGTAGAGATAAATCCATTATACGGTTACCCTTAGCAATCATACTTTTTGTAATTTCTATTTCCGCAGTAGCAGATTTTATGTCTTCAGATAATTCGATATCAAATTCACTAAGTTTTTTAAATCCTCGTGGTTTTTCTGTTAAGCCGAGCCAACGTGCTACCATAGGTAGTGATGCACCTTGTAGTAATAAAGAAACTAAAGTACATAAAAAAACAATATTGAAAATAAGTCGAGCATGAGGGATATCATGTGAAAGAGCAATAATTGCAAATATAATTGGCACTGCCCCTCTCAGTCCTACCCACGAGATGTAAGTTTTATCCTTAAATTTCATTTTGCGAAAAGGAAGTAGGCTAATAAAAACTACAAGCGGACGTGTAAAAAATATCATTACAAAGCTAATTATCAAACCTGGAATAAGAATAGGTATAAGTTCATGTGGGTTTACGAGCAATCCTAAAGCCAAGAACATAAACAACTGGCTCAACCATGCTAATCCATCAAAAAAGTTTAATGAAGAGCGTTTATGCACAAATTTTGAGTTTCCAATTACTAATCCACTAACATAAACTGCTAAAAAACTGTTACCTTTAACAAAATATGTAAACGAAAATATAAAAATACAAAAAGTAAAAACTAGAATTGGGTACAATGAATCGTTACCTATTTTAATTCGATTAATTATGAAAACAGAAACTTTGCCAAGAGTAAAACCAACCAACGCACCAACTATTAGCTGTATCAATAATTGATATCCTACAGTCCAAAAATCTGGCGTAGCATCAATTTTAATAATTCCAATTAGTGTAATTACAAGTATATAAGCCATTGGGTCGTTACTGCCACTTTCGAGCTCAAGCATTGGTCTAAGATTGTTTTTTAAGTGCAACCCTTTTGAACGAAGTATAGAGAACACTGAAGCAGAGTCGGTTGATGACATTGTTGAAGCTAGCAAGAGAGAAGTTATAAAACCTATTCCAGCAGATTCCATTGTCATTCCTAAAATCCACCAAATAAGTATTCCATTAAAAAGTGCCGTTAATAAAACACCAAGTGTTGCTAAAATAATACCTTGTGGGATAACCGGACGGATTTCGTTAATTTTTGTGTCCATGCCACCCGAAAAAAGAATTATACATAAAGCTATTGTGCCTACTGTCTCAGCTAATTGGATATTCTCAAATTGAATACCTAATCCATCACTTCCAAATAGCATACCCACAGATAAAAACAGCAATAAAGCTGGTACGCCAAATTTAGAACTTGCTTTGCCTGCCAAAATACTTAAAAAGAAAAGTAATGATACTACAAGTAATATTATTTCAAGTCTTATATCCATGTTTTAGTGTCTTTTTTACAAAATTAAGAATTTATAAGGAATAATGTATAAATGTTAATTTTGTTTTTTATTATTGTTCGATAGAAATCTCAAAAATTATATCGAACTCAGGTTATTACAGAATGCACTACTGCAGATTTTTTTTGTATGATTTATAGAACAGATTT
>JAQVOR010000099.1:2002-7230 GCA_028702535.1 Bacteroidales bacterium | reverse complement strand
TTAATAGAATCTAGTGTTCTTTCTCCCAAAGCTTTAATAACAGTTGTATTGTATCTAGATGCAAAAAGTCCGAACCCACCTGCAAGATTTGTGAAAGTTGGTTTCTCTTGCACAATACCTTGCGAAGGCGATGTTACATCCATATAAGTTGAGTAATTTTCATCTGCAGCAGCCAAATTAAAAACAATACTATTTGGCATTTTAACTAATCTAACAGTATCTCCTGCAGGCGGAATATTCGCAACTAAAAGATTATAAAATGCAGATATATTAAATTTTCCCGTTACTTCAGTAGATCCTTCTGTTTGTCTATATTCTTTCGCTTGTGGCCAATTAATACTTATCATTTGATTAACTGTATCGCCATTAATAACGTTTAGGTAATTAAAAGTAATAGACATCTGAAATATTTTGCCATTTAATCCATTAACGTATGAATAAGGAAAATCACCAGAATAATTTATAATATCAATATATTTAACATACGGATTTGGGATTTTTATACGTACCCCATCGATTAAATAAGTTTCAGCAGTAATTTTATGTAGTCCGTTATTAATATCGACTTCTATTTCGTATTTAGCTTCAACATCTAGATTAGGGTTTCCTACCCAAATAGTATTTTTATCATTTGCAAAATATCCACCAGGCTTTGTGATTGTATCAACAGGAGTAAAAGTCCACGATTTTGTTACATAATTATTTTTAATTTCATGAAGTTTAACTACGACATTTTCATAAAACAGCGAATCACTTACTTGTGCCATTTGTGAAGCTGGAACAGGTCCTATAAATGTTTTATTCACTTTAACATATTGAAATTCGGAGGATTGGTCTAGGACACAATAAACGATTGGAATATCGGCTGCATCTCCGTTAACATCAACATCAGTACTACAAGCTGATAAAGTAAAAACAGAAATTAAAAAGAGTATTAATATTTTATTGTAATTCATCTTACTATATTTGCATTTTAAAACGTCAAAATTACGAAAAATATTTCAATAAAAACAAAACAAAATGTCAATACATCAAGAAATTAAAAAGATTACCACACATGTCCTTCAGGAAATGAAACGTCAAAAACAGAAAATTGCCATGTTAACTGCCTACGACTATAGTATGGCCAAGATAATTGATAATACTGGAATTGATGTAATATTAGTTGGCGATTCTGCATCGAATGTTATGGCTGGATTTGATTCTACATTGCCAATAACATTGGATCAAATGATATATCATGCTGCTAGTGTAGTTAGAGGTGTAAACCGGGCTTTGGTTGTTGTAGATCTGCCTTTTGGAACATATCAAAGTAATTCAAAACTGGCTCTGTCCTCGGCTATTAGAATTATGAAAGAAACTGGTGCTAGTGCGGTTAAACTTGAAGGCGGTGACGAGATTAAAGATTCTATTAAACGAATTTTAACAGCCGGAATTCCTGTAATGGGACATTTAGGACTTACTCCGCAGAGCATTCATAAGTTTGGTACTTATGTAGTTAGGGCTCGTGAAGAAGAAGAAGCCGCCAAACTGATTTCTGATGCTCATATTCTTGAAGAAATGGGATGTTTTGCAATTGTATTAGAAAAAGTACCAGCAAGTCTTGCGACTCAAGTTGCTAACGAAGTTAAAATTCCTATAATCGGAATTGGTGCAGGTAATGTTGATGGGCAAGTTTTAGTTTTGCACGATATGTTAGGGATTACTCAAGAATTTTCACCGAGATTCCTTAGACGATACGCCGATCTTGATAATATTATAAATGATGCTGTCGTTAGTTATATAAGTGATGTTAAATCAGGAGATTTTCCAGACGAAAAAGAACAATACTAAAAAGCAATTATGCTGATTGATGCAGACATACTCTATGAAGACAACCACCTGATTGCAGTTAATAAAAAAGTCAGACAGATTGTGCAAGGAGATAAAACAGGCGATTTACCCCTCTCCGCTTTGGTTAAAGAATACATCAAAAAGAAATACCATAAACCTGGAGAAGTTTATATTGGAGTACCTCACAGATTAGATAGACCTGTTAGCGGAGTAATAATATTTGCAAAGACAAGTAAAGCTTTAATAAGACTAAATGAATTGTTTAAAAATAAGACAGTTACAAAAAAATATTATGCAATTGTTGATAAGCATCCACCAAAAAAAGAAGATAAACTAGAAGGATATATTTATCGAGATACAAAAAAGAATAAATCGTTTGTAAGACAGAAAAACGAGCCAGATACAAAATTTGCAAGTTTATCGTATAAATTGATAAATAGTTCAGAAAAATTCTTTTTACTTGAAATTGATTTACATACTGGTCGTCATCACCAAATTAGATGTCAACTTGCTGATATCGGTTGTCCAATAAGAGGCGACCTAAAATACGGTTATCAGCGAGCTAACAAAAACATGGGAATTAATCTTCACGCAATTGAACTGAGTTTTATTCATCCAGTAAAAAAGGAATTAATTACTATAAACGCTCCCTTACCTGAGGAAAACATTTGGAAAGTGTTCTGATTTCTATAAATTTCAAAAGCAACACTTAATTTGTGATTACAAAAAAAAAGAGGTAAACTCTCGCTTACCCCTTTAAAACCACCATTATGAAAAATTTAATTACTTAGTGTTTGTCCATAGAGTTAGTGTTTGAACCAGAATGTTTGAGAGCAAGGCTTTCGATGTGTTGAAAATCAAGGAGTTTGCTTTTGCAAATGACTGTTTTCAACACGAGAGTAACGCAGCTATCGGACATTATGGACAAACACTTTCATTATTTAACCTCTTCAAAATCAACATCAGTAACTTCATCATCGCCACCTTCTTTTGATGAATCTTGTTGAGTTTGCTCACCTGCACCGTCAGTTGGATTAGCTCCGCCTTCTGGTTGTTGAGCATTGTACATATCTTGAGATGCTGCTTGGAATACAGTATTGAGTTCTTCCATTGAAGCGTCAATTCCTTCTATATTCTCAGCTTTATGTGCATCTTTTAGTTTTTCTAAAGCTTCGTCAATCGGCTTGCGTTTATCGGCAGGTATTTTGTCGCCATATTCTTTAAGCTGCTTTTCTGTTTGGAAAATAACTGAATCTGCCTGATTTAATTTATCAATTTTCTCTTTTGCAAGTTTATCGGCTTCTGCATTTTGTTCAGCCTCTTCTTTCATTCTTTTGATTTCGTCTTCTGATAATCCTGAAGAAGCTTCGATGCGGATAGATTGCTGTTTACCAGTTCCTTTATCTTTTGCACTTACTTGTAAAATTCCGTTTGCATCAATATCAAAAGTTACTTCGATTTGTGGCACTTGGCGTGGTGCTGGTGGAATACCGTCTAAATGAAAGCGTCCAATAGTTTTATTATCTTTTGCTAATGATCTTTCACCTTGCAGAACATGAATCTCTACAGAAGGTTGATTATCAACAGCAGTAGTAAAGGTTTCTGATTTTTTTGTTGGGATAGTTGTATTTGATTCAATAAGTTTTGTCATAACGCTACCCATTGTCTCAATACCTAACGAAAGCGGTGTAACATCTAACAATAATACATCTGTTACTTCGCCTGTTAATACGCCACCTTGTATTGCTGCACCAACTGCTACAACCTCGTCAGCATTAACACCTTTTGATGGAGCTTTACCAAAAAACTCATTAACTTTTTCCTGAATTGCAGGAATACGAGTTGAACCACCTACTAATAGTATCTCATCAATATCAGAAATAGAATAACCTGAATCTTTAAGAGCTATTTTACAAGGATCGATGGTTGCATTTATAAGCTTATCTGACAATTGCTCAAACATAGCTCTCGTTAATGTTTTAACTAAGTGTTTTGGAATACCATCAACTGGCATAATATAAGGAAGGTTTATTTCGGTGCTTGTCGAGCTTGAAAGTTCAACTTTAGCTTTTTCAGCAGCTTCTTTTAGTCTTTGTAGTGCCATTGGGTCTTTGCGAAGATCAATATTTTCATCTTTCTTAAACTCACCTGCAAGCCAATCTATAATCACTTGGTCAAAGTCATCGCCACCAAGGTGAGTATCACCATTAGTTGATTTTACTTCAAAAACGCCATCGCCTAGTTCAAGGATTGAAATATCAAATGTTCCTCCACCAAGGTCGAATACAGCAACTTTCATGTCTTTGTTCTTTTTATCAAGACCATAAGCAAGAGCAGCGGCAGTTGGCTCGTTAATAATCCTTTTTACAGTTAAACCAGCAATTTCTCCAGCTTCTTTTGTTGCCTGACGCTGAGAGTCGTCAAAGTACGCAGGAACAGTAATAACCGCCTCCGTAACTTCGTGACCGAGATAATCCTCAGCAGTTTTTTTCATTTTTTGCAGAATCATGGCAGAAATTTCCTGTGGAGTATATTTTCTATCACCAATTTCTACTCTTGGTGTGTTATTATCTCCTTTAATTACTTTGTAAGAAACTCGATTAACATCCATTTTTAAGCTATCGAACTTCTCCCCCATAAATCTTTTAATTGAAAAAACTGTATTTTCAGGATTGGTAATTGCTTGACGCTTTGCAGGCTCTCCAACTTTACGCTCGCCATCTTTCAAAAAACCTACTATTGAAGGAGTTGTACGATTACCTTCGCTGTTCGGAATTACAACAGGTTCGTTACCTTCCATTACGGCAACACATGAATTCGTTGTTCCTAAGTCTATTCCAATAATTTTACCCATTTTATACGTTTTATATTTGTTTATAATTTCAAATTGTTTTATAATCTCGCTCTTCTCTTTCAATTGTTATGCCATAGCAAAATCTACCGTTTTTACTGCATATTTGACATAATTACTTTTGAATTTGATATGATGCTGTCATGTTTGAGTGACAAAATGTCGGAATAGCGGAATGTTCTTTATAAATAATGATTGTCATAAACATATAAAAGACAGAGTTATGTTAAAAAAATAAAAGACATATCGTAGTCTAACAGACTATGAGGTTAGAACTGTAACATTTGCAAAATGTTTTTTTGTTTGTAGAACACAGTGTTAAAACCTAAGTTCCTATCGGTAGTAAAAAATAAACAATGTTTATGTCCTCTGGACAAAATAAAAATTGGATTATGTATTTTTATTAACGTTGAAGTCCTAACGGACTATTAAAATAGTATTGTAGGCAAATAGTTTTATCTGAAAGTTTTTGTACGTGAACACAGTATTAAAACCTAAGTTCCTATCGGTAGTAAAAAATAAACAATGTTTATGTCCCCTGGAC
>JAQVOR010000099.1:0-1902 GCA_028702535.1 Bacteroidales bacterium | reverse complement strand
CACAGTATTAAAACCTAAGTTCCTATCGGTAGTAAAAAATAAACAATGTTTATGTCCTCTGGACAAAATAAAAATTGGATTATGTATTTTTATTAACGTTAAAGTTCTAACGGACTATTAAAATAGTATTGTAGGCAAATAGTTTTATCTGAAAGTTTTTGTACGTTAGTGTATAAACATTAATAAAAAAACAATTAAGTCTAATGTGTTTTTCCCGTAGGGAATACACTAACAAACAAATAAAAAAACAATAGGTTTGCTTTGCTAATATTACGATTGATAAGTAAAACCAAAAGTCCCATGAAGATGAGATATATCAAGTTTTACACAAGTTTTTAAATAGTTTATGGACAACAGGAATTAAGATTATTTTATAATTTAATTGTACTTGCAAATATTTTGATTATTTTTGATACAACATTATTATTAATGCAAAAACGATATAACCATGAAGTACTGTATATCCGTATTATTTTTTGTTTTAATATCTTATTTAGCATTTTGTCAGGAATATGACCCTATTGTAAAAACTGGTAAGCGATTAAGTATTGGACGTCATAATGGAGGATGTCCTTTTCCTACTGATTCAAACTATGAACGTATTGGTGAAGACACTATAATTAATGAGGTTCAGTATAAAAAACTTATGAGCTCTAACATGAATCATAAATTTAATCCTACATACAGTTTAGTTGGTTTTATTAGAGAAACTGAAGAACGAAAAGTGTATTTACGAACTTTAGACAATTTTGAAGGTCTATATTATGATTATTATGTTGAACCTGGTGACACAATTGTTTTTTACAATCCGTTTTAAAAGTTTTATATGAAATGGCATTGCCCGATTATGGAGCTGATACTCTTGTTATTGTCGAGGATGTTGAATTTATAAATTACGAAGGAGTTTTACGAAAAACTTATGCTCTTAGAGCCTTTGGAGAAAATAGCGTGTTGCCAGAAATTTTTATTGAAGGAGTCGGTTCAAAATCAGGTTATTATTATACTGGAATGCACACATTTTTTGCTTTAGTCGGAAGCGGAATCTCATTATTATGTGCAGATGATAATGAAACCATAATTTATCATAATGAACTTTATGGAGATTGTTTTATTACAAATTCGATTGAAATTCAATCTGATAAACTTTCAATATATCCAAATCCTTGTGATTCTAAAATATTTATTGCAACGCAAAATAATAACAAACTCAAGTTTGATATTATTGACATATCAGGCAAAATTGTTATGACAAATTATGTAGTCAATAACGAGTCGGTTGATATAAGTCAGTTAAAAACTAGTTTATATACAATCAGAATTTGCTTAAATGACACAGTCTATAATGAAAAAATAATAATCGCAAGATAAAAAAGAAAAGTCTCGATTGGGAGTCGAGACATTTTCATAAATTAAGCATTGTTATTTAAAGGAGAGAATAATTTACGTTCAAATACTGTACCAAATCTGATGACCGTAAGACTTGTTGACAGCTTGGCATGAATTTTTGTTGTAATTGCAGTTTTGTCATGTACCTTACAATTTTAGAATAAGTTTATAAAAACATTAACTCAGAAAAAAAATTAGCAAATATTTCCATTAAAAGTAAATTCTTTATATCTTAGCATTACAATAATTACCAATTATGTAACTTTAATTAATTTAATTATGAAAGCACTTAAACTAATTCCATTATTTCTGATTCTGAGCGTTCAATTATTCAGTCAATACAATCTACGCGGCGACTGGAACCATGAAGGCAATGGTCACAAAACGAAACTTGTTGTTGCCGAACAAAATGGTGACAAATTCTCAGGTACTATGCATGGAAATCCCTTGATTAACGGAAAAATCAACGGAAATACAGTAACATTTACTAGGAACATAAGCCAACGACAAGATTAT
>JAQVOR010000224.1 GCA_028702535.1 Bacteroidales bacterium | reverse complement strand
GCGAGATTTACGCAAATCAACCAGGTAATGGAATTTACTTAGCAGCTCCACAAGATAGTCAAACCCTAATTGTTAATAAAAAAATTATTACTGTAACTGCTGATGCAGGACAAACAAAAGACTACGGTGAAATAGATCCTGTGTTAACTTATACTGTGAGTCCAGAAGGTTTGGAAACTGGAGATGATTTCTCTGGAGCACTTACACGTGTCGCTGGTGAAACTGTTGGTCTGTATGAAATTCTGATTGGGGATCTGAGTGCTGGTCCAAATTATGAAATTAGCTTTATTACAGACGATTTTGCAATTATTGAACGCACTATATATGTAACCGCAGATGTTGGTCAATCTAAAATTTATGGACAATCAGATCCAATACTAACTTATTCATATTATCCTAATATAATTGACGGAGATGCTTTTAGTGGTTCAATAATAAGAGTACCTGGTGAAAATATAGGATATTACGAAATTCAACAAGGAACATTAAGCTTAAATTCTAATTACATAATTGATTTTACAAGTAATGATTTTGAAATTATTGCTAAAACAATTACTGTTACACCAAATGCTAATCAAATTAAAACTTATGGTACAACAGATCCTAGCGTATTTACATATAGTACCAACCCTGCTCTTGCATCGGGAGATACATTTACTGGAGTACTAAGCAGAGAAGCTGGCGAAGATGCTGGTCTTTATGCAATTACAATAGGCACATTAAGTGCTGGAGATAATTATATAATGTCGCTTGCAGATGAAAATTTTGAAATTACTGCTAAACTAATAACAGTAAATGTTGTTGGCGGTCAGTATAAAGCTTATGGAGATGATGATCCTATATTTAATTATTCTTCAACACCCTCAGCACTACCTGGGGATGAATTTACTGGAGAATTAAGCAGAGAGTTAGGCGAAGATCTTGGTTTTTATGCTATAACACAAGGAACATTAGGTCTTGGGTCCAACTATAGTTTAAGTTTTACTGCTGCTAATTTTGAAATTAGAGTTAAAGGTTTATTGGTAGAAGTTGATCCAAACCAAACCAAAGAATATGGAGATGCTGATCCAATATTTACTTATACAATAAACTCATCTCTTGCATTTGGAGACAATTTTACTGGCGAACTTATGCGTGTATCGGGCGAAAATGTTGGAGCTTATACGATAACCCAAGGTAGTCTCGCTCTGAACTCAAATTATAGCATCGTATTTATGGAAAAAGAGTTTGAAATTACCCAAAAAATAATTACAGTAACTGCCGATCCTAATCAATCAAAATATTATGGTGAGCCAAATCCAGATGAATACACTTATACATATACTGGTACACTTGAAAATGGTGATAGTTTTTCTGGAAGTTTAACAAGAGAATGGGGTGAAGATGTTGGCACATATAATATATTAGCAAATTTATGGATAAGCCAAAATTATCAAATTATTTATAATGATGATGTATTCGAGATTTTACACAAAGAAATTAGTGTTTTTGCAAATGCTGGACAAACTAAAACCTATGGAAATCCTAATCCTGCTCAATACACATACGAATACACAGGAACTTTGGCGTTTTTTGACAGCTTTACAGGAAGTTTAACACGAGTTTTAGGAGAAGATGTTGGAAATTATGAAATCCAACAAGGTAGCCTAGGCATAAATAACAATTATAATATTACATATTACCCAGATTATTTTACAATAACAGAAAAACTTATTACTGTAACTGCCGATGCAAATCAGTCAAAAATATATGGAGAAGACGATCCTTCAGAATTTACTTATACTGTTTCGGGAACTTTACTTGGAGATGATAATTTTACAGGAGAACTCACACGTGAAGCAGGCGAAAATGTCGGTTTTCATCAAATTCTACAAGGAGATTTAAGTCTTAGCAACAACTATACTATTTCCTATATTTCGGATAATTTTGAAATCACTAAAGCAACACCAATAATTACTTGGGAGAATCCAGCAGACATTTATTATGGGACTGAACTTTCTGAAAATCAACTAAATGCGTCAGTAAATATATCTGGAAGTTTTTATTACAATCCAGATTTTAGCACAATCCTTAATGTTGGAGATAATCAGGTCTTAAATCTTGAGTTCGTACCAGACGATAATTTTAATTACAACAATGAAAATGCTATAGCTTATATTAACGTACTCCTTAATAGTAATATTAATATTAATGAATATCGTTCAAGTATAGAAGTTTATCCTAATCCTGCCAAAGACTTTGTTAATATTGTTGTGCAAGAAAATACGCTTTTCGGATATCTTAAAGTTTATGATATAACTGGTAAGATAGTAATACAGCAGAGTTTAAATGATTTAACCACAAGTTTAGACATTAGCAACTTAAAATCAGGAGTGTATTTTATAGCATTAAAAACTGATAAAACCTCTGCAGAAATAAGAGTAAAATTGGTAAAAACTGATAATTAATAAACAGTTTACAGTTTACGATTCGCAGTTTACGGTTTACGGTTTACAGTTTGCAGTTTACGGTTCGCAGTTTACGGTTTACGGTTTACGGTTTACGGTTCACAGTTCTCAGATTTCAGTTTTTTGCTATGCCTGTTCGTTTGTCTTTTTACATTTGTTGCCAACTGTTATCTATTCTCAGTTACTCAATTTACTGATAATTGATATTATCAGATAAAAATAAAACATTAAATTATAAATTTCTGAATTTCTATGTTTTTTTCGGACAGTATTGTGTAAATTCAATCAAGAAACCTTATATTTGTGTAATTATAATTAGATTTACAGTATTATTTATAAACAAATAAACATTGTTATAAAAAACTTTATTATTATGAAATTCACAGGCCTTTTTTCCATTATCATCGTTATATTCATGTTTTCGGGGCGTTCTTATGCTCAAAATTGGGATCAAATTATTAAAGCATCTGCTTCTGACAGAAATGCACAAGATTATTATGGCAAATCAGTAGCGATAGATGGTGATTTTGCAATCGTAGGAGCTTGGGGGCAAGATAAAGATGCCTCAGGTGGCGGTACTACATTGTTAGATGCTGGAGCAG
>JAQVOR010000009.1 GCA_028702535.1 Bacteroidales bacterium | reverse complement strand
CTTTTTGCGGAGGCTGTGTTGTCTTTTTTAATCACTAATTTTTAATTACTCTTTGTTACTACACATAAAATTTATGCTGCAACAAATTCTTCGCTATTCTTTACCTTGCCTGACACCTCCTTTCTTTATTTTATAATTTATCTAACAATGTATAACACAAAACTACTTTTAAATTTCTAATTTGATTTATAATTGTTTAATATTTTCAAATTACATTCACTTTTTCTTCAATTTACCCTATCGTTAGCGAAAATATTCATCGATATTTTAGTCGAAGGGGGATTGCCCCTAACGGTAATATTATGTACAGTAAACCCCCACAATATTCCCAAAACTCCTTTCATATATTTCTTGTAAAAATACTAATTACAATTTGAAATAAAAAGTAATTGCAATAAAATAATAAAATATTTCTAAATTTGTTGTGCTAAACAAGTATTTAAACCTGTATATATCGCATTTTACAAAAAAACTCCTTAATCAATTTCACCTGTTTTGGTAGTAAAATAATATGCTTTTGTTATTCTTAAAACCTAAAAAATGTCGTGTATATGAACCGCTTGGTTTACACTAAACGACTTGTTCTGTGCGATGCCGAAGTAAATTGAAGTGTACGGTAGTACTTCGGCAAAAACTCAGCAGAACTGTGAGAGGTGATTCCTGCACTTTTGTCGAAGGACTCTCCCTGTCAGTTTTTACTGGTAGGGGGGGCTACTCGATTGGGCGTTTCGTTGTTCATTTTTCTCGTTAATTTTCTTTCATTTTTGCTGTATCTTTTCTGTCGTCCGTGCGTTTGGGTAGGCAAGCTCTTTTGCAGGTTTTGGTCTTAGCGTTGGCTGGTGCAACGTGCAAATGTGCTTGACTACGAAGCGTTGGCTATAATGCTAAACCACGGTTAAAGTCAACAATAAATTGAGGTGGAATCGTAATTCTAATTGCATTAGTGTCTTGATTGCTACCTATTTGAAAAGAGTGATTTGTTACAATATCTTGAACAAATTCATTACAGTTAATTCTATGAATAACATTTCTTGCCCTACCTGCTGTAAATTTACGTGTTAAAGGTGCAGTGAAACTAATAATATTATTATGGCAGTGAATTCGACCTCCACTACCCCAAGCACCTTGGTTTTCGTTATGTTCCCAAACTAATGATATTGAACCATCAGATTTTGCAAGAAACCCTAAAGTTTCGTAATACTCTTGCGGTGAGTCAAATCTCATTTTATTGCGTTTTCAAAAAAAAATGTTTATACATAATATTTAGTTTTATAGATTATTATAAATTGTTGCCAATTCTGTTTTAATTTGTCGAAAACTTAAATCAAAATTCAAGGTTTGGCTTAGTCCTATGTTTATGCAATAAACGAAAGATTCTTTTTTGTAATACAATTCGTTTTTCTTCAAAGATTTTTCAACACTATCAGATTTTGCTAGTAAACAAACAAGTTGATAATCTAAATTAATCGCATCTGTTTTGTTGTTCGGGTGTGCTTTTGTATAATGTTGCGTTGCTGTCAGTTTGATTAAGTTTTCAAAATAGTGAGCAAGTTGCGGAAATTTGCTTTTCGGGAAAATATGATGAACTTGAGTTGCATCGCCATTTGCCCATTGGTCTTTAACTTCACTTTCAGAGTACATCTTCCTTATTTGGTTCATTGCTTTTTGCACCAAATATGCACTAAATGGTGTATCAATTACAATATCTTGTTCACTTTCGACACTTTCTTCTTGTCGTGAAATGGTTTTGTCTTTTGAAGCGTCACGCCAATTTTTTCGGTTATACATCAAGTCTGTATAGTAAAATTCGTGATCTGACATTCTTCCTTTAACAGAGCCTGGCAAATTGTTTTCACTAGCGTAAACATTCAATAACTTAGGGGAAATACGCTTTATTTCCACTTCTCCATTGATTGCTGTATTACCAATGATAAATTTGATAAAACGCTTTTGTAAATCTTCAAAATTCGTTTGTGTTAAATTGCCATTTTCATATTTCTTTTTGTATGCTTCAAAAAACCTTAAGAGTCCGCTATCAGATAATACTTTTGTAAAATATTTATAAAGAAAATTGTAAGTATTTCGGTCTTTCAATGAAATATATTCCAGTACAGTTAGACTGGCAATTTTGTAGTAATTCGTTGTTCCTCTTTTTTCAATATTCAAAACGCCTGCATATGCTAAAAGGCGTAAAGGCTGTTGAATAAATTTATCGTATTCACTTCTTGTTGTTGGATTAGTAGCAGAGGGTTTGTTGAAAATTGCTTTTACGTTTTTGACAAAATACTGTGAATCCCAAATGTCTTGAACTTTAAATTCTTTTGCGGGGTCACTTTCTCTCAAATTTAACACACAATCAGCGATAATACAGACCACATCAGGGGTGCATTTTTGATCCATAAATCTCGCATCATTAGAAACTCTTATGTCATAATTTTTGCTTTTTAGCAATTTCTCTAGTTCTATCATTTTATTCTATTTTTTTTAAAAGTCCGAAGAAAAATACTGAATTATTATCAATATTTAGTGAACGAGTTCCATAATTACGAGCGACTCTGTAAAACTTTTCAAATTCTTTTGAGCCATAATATTCCAAATCTTTTTTTGTTGGTATTCTGCTACCGTTTTTCAGAGTTAATAAAGCAACTGATCCGTCTGCAATAGTGTTCTTAGGCAAAAAACTTGCTCTAGGATAATATGTTAGGTTAGGAATCATTACTACATCTTCACGATTGAGAAACTTGGCTACAGTCAAATTTTTTATGTCATCTATATAACAGTCGTAATTCTCCAATTCCAAAATTTTATTTTTACCAATATTTCGGGATTTCAACACCCTTATTTTACCATTTCCTTTAGTGTGTTGCTTTGTTATTTGCCTATCTCTAAAACTTTGAAAAATATCAAATTTAAGTTTCTCAGAAATTTGGTCGAACTCTTCATTTCTGTATATCAGCCAATAAGGAAATTTGTCTGAGAACAAATATTCTTTTTGTTTCTCTTGAATTGATTGAGCGATGTAACTTTCTATTAATAGAGTTTCTGATTGTTTTTTAGTTGAAGTTTCAAGCAAGAAACTTATCGTTTCAATCTTTACACCTTTAAATCCCTTTTCTCCATAATCACAAATTTTCAAAATGTTATGTTTATTCAAAACTTCTCTTGTGATATTAAATTCAGGTGAATTAATAAGACTTTTGGGAACGATTAGTGAAACAAAATTACCTAATGAGATTGCCTTTTCAATGAAAAATGAAAACAAGTTGTTTGTTTCGTTATTCCTTGCTGTGAATTTATAAAGTGCTAATAGTTCTTGATTGTTAGTTAGTTTTTTGTATGGTGGATTTCCAACAACAATGTCATATTTTACATTAAAGTTATGTGTGAGAAAATCAGTATTAATAAAATTGAACTTGAATTTTTTAGGCAATTCTAATTTGTCTAAAATATTTTTTAGAACAATAAAAGAATTACTATCAATGTCTAAAAGATCAAAAATCACTTCATCCTTATCTTCGTATTTTTCAATAAGTAAAGGAACAAAATTTCCAATACCAACAGATGGTTCTAAAATTCTTATTTTCTTTTTTTCCTTTAGTTCTGGTAAATCTTTCACAACAGAAAACGCAATGTCTTTTCTTGTGAAAAATGCAGAATTCTCCTGACGACTTGAATTGGCGTATTCCGCAATCTGACAAATATTTTCAAGTCCTAAATTTTTGAAATTTAAATTAATATAGGAAGTCAAATTATCTGTTTTATTCAGTACCTCCTTATTAATAATATTGTTTATTTCTGTAGTAGAAAGAACTTTTTGGCTTAAAACTGCTTTAATTCTTTTAGCAATATTTTCAAAAACTACAGTAGGTACGGCTTCTCCAATACAGTGTCTAATGTTTAGTTCCTCTTTCTTTAAAAACATTTTCTTTTCTAACAGACTCAATCCATTCAACTTTTCCGTTGATTTATTTGTCCATTGAAAAGAATTGGGAATACTCATCATCAACATAAGTTCTCTAATGCTAAAAACTCTGTTTTCTGATGGATGAACCGTGTTTTGACTAGATAAAATATCGTTTCTTGTGTGAACACAAGGACCTTCTCTGTCCCAATACCAACGAGCATACTTATCTCCATTTTTGCTTTTGTTAAAAACGATTTTTCCGTCTTTAATTTGATGCGGTATTCTTTCTTTCTCTGTATTCTGAAATGCTGATTCCCCTTCTTTTAAATTTGCAATCCAAGGAAGCATTTTTTTATCAAACTCTCTGAATGAATGATAAATATCGGTTTCCGATATTTGCCCCATTTCATTTATTGTTTCCAATCCTACAAATAATTTGCGTAGTGTTTTTGGTTTTGATTTCTCAGGAAAAATATCATAAGGACTGATATTCTGTAAGTCTTTGCGAACTCCGATTACCAAGGTTCTTGTTCGACTAGAATGAGAACCATAATCTTTAAAATTTACAAGTTTGAAAAGGATGTTATAATGCCCTCCTAGATTTAATTTTATTGCATCTTCAATTGGTCTTTCAATTCCATCAATGTCTGTGCAAGTAGTATTTAGGAACGCTCTGACATTTTCAAAAATGAAAAATTTGGGATTTACTTCTTTTGTTATTTTAATGGATTCAACTACCAAGGAATTTCTATTCAATTCTTTGTTTTTTTTATGATTGGCAACAGACATTCCTTGGCAAGGTGGTGTAGCCACAATTATATCAGGTTCGGAAATTTGATGTTCTGTTTGCCATTTTTTTATTTCAGAAAAAAGTTTGTCTTTAACGTTTTTTGTTGAAATATCTCCATCTAAATAACCTGTATCGTATTTACACTTTTCATTAAAAAGCTGAATTTTCAGACGTTTTGTGAGGATCTCATTCGTAGCAATGCACTCAAAACCGTTTTGCTTAAAGCCGAAACAACCTACTCCTGCACTACTGAATAAACTAATGTATGTCAAGGGTTTGCTCATGATTTTAGAATTTTATTTCGGTTTGTACCATATTTATACTTTTCAAATATTTCACTTTTTCTTCAGCAACAATTAATGTTTCTGGTGAACATTTAAACTCAAACATTTTCTTAGCGAATTGGTCGCCAAAGTATTCTACTTTTAATTTTTCAATATCTAAACTAAAAGCAGATGCCAATTTGTCTAGTCGTTTTTCGTCAAACTCTCTCTTGCCATTTTCAATTTTACTCAAATTTGCAGAGTCAAGTTTAAGTAATGCGGCAAGTTCAGTCAATGTTAACCCATTGTCTGTCCTTAGTTTTCTGATGTATTCTCCAAATGTTGCATTCATGGACTTGTAAATTTTAACTTGTCAATTATTGACAAATTTACTCATTTTTTTTAATTTTACAAGTTTATTTATTTATTTAGTGCGTTAGGAAAATGAAGGCTCTTTTGGTTTTTCAGAGTTGGGTTGTGTGTCGGCAAAAACCGAATGTGCCTGAATGTGCGTGAGTCCTTTTTTCTTTTCTTTATGCAGCAAAAATTCCATTGTCAATCTGTCGTTTGTTTTGTCTTCCACTGAACGCTAACGTTAATACATGTACACTAACCCCCACAATATTCCCAAAACTCCTTATAAATATGAAATTATAACACATATATTCCCTGTAAAAATACTAAATACAATTTGAAATAAAAATCAATTTGCAATAAAATAATAAGATATTTGTAAACATGTTGTGCTAAACAAGTATTTAAACCTCTATAAATCGCATTTTACCCAAAAACTCCTTTATCAATTTTACTTGTTTTTGTAGTAAAACAATATGCTTTTGTTATTCTTAAAACCTAAAAAATGTCGTGTATATGAACCGCTTGGTTTACACTAAACGACTTGTTCTGTGCGATGCCGAAGTAAATTGAAGTGTACGGTGGTACTTCGGCAAAAACTCAGCAGAACTGTGAGAGGTGGTTCCTGCACTTTTGTCGAAGGACTCTCCCTGTCAGTTTTTACTGGTAGGCATTTATTTGATTAGCAGTTGTAATTTTAATCATCAAAAATAGTATTCAAATCTTGCCTACCAACAATAGCCATAATATCAATAGCTTCATTATTTACTTTGTAATCAATGCTGTCAGACCCACATACGCAACGTCTATATCCTAGTTTTATATAATCAACAGACTCAAATGAAAATGGATGCTCGGCTATAATATCAAAATACTTAAAAAACGAATCAAAATATTTGTCAGCTTGTGCTTCTCCGAATTTTTTCATTCCGTAATTATGAATCCTGATTAAATCTTCTTTTGCAACATTGCTTAATCTATATTTATTCATCTAGTAAAGCCTTAGATCTTAGTAATATTTGTTCTTTACTATCATTTGTAAACCCACTTTTTTCTGCATTTTCTAGTTTAGACTTTAACCAGTCTATTTGACGTTGTTGTTTTCTGGCTTGACGTACTAAATCATTTATTAGTTCGCTTTTACTTGAATACTCTTTACTCTCAACTTGAGATTTTAACCATTTATCATTTGGTTCCGTAAATGAAATACTTTGTCTAATCATAATTATTAATTTTTGGTGTAAAAGTACACCAAAATAGCATCACAAGCAAATTAATTTTGTGTTTTCAATCTAATTAGGTTTTTATAGTGTTAACGGTTGCGGGTATGAAATGTAGCGGAGTTCGTAGCAGCATTTCCATCCCACGCTACAAACCCTGATGCGAGCTAAAAACGCTTGAAAACCCTGTAAAACCGCTATATTTTATACCTGCTATTAGGTGCTGCCCTTGTTTTTCTCGTTTCTCTAATTATTTTAACTTTATTTGCACTGAGTTTTCTGGCATAAAGAATTTTTCCATTATGCTCCCAATTCTTGTAATGCAGTTAGATGCAGAAATATTTATGTGGATAAAAAGTAAGTCGTCATTTAAATTTTTCACTCTATCCCATACTTTCCCATCAAATGCTTTATAACGACTTGATAAATCAATATTAGAATCAATTAAATCTCTTAAACGTTTCCACTTTATTACCGTTTCTTCACGCCTAAACAATTCTGTTTGGTTATCAAGTATAAACTCAAAATCAAAATTTGGATTTTCTTTTATATATTTTAAAAACTTTATGAAAACATCCTGCCAAGAATTTACTTTTATAACATCTTCGAAGATTTGTAGTTCAAATGGCTTATTCCCTTCAGCCATTTCTCCTGCATCTGAATCTAAAGGTGAAAATGAAGTATTCTCAATTGTTTGAGTATTCCAATTTAACTTTTGTTTGTTTTCTTCAGGTAATGGGAAGGTTTCAAGAAACCAATTAATCATATTTGTTTGATGCTTCTCTATGCTTTGCTGATTCCAGGAACTTTTACTAATAATGTCTAATCTGTAATTAAGTGAGGAGGTTTCTAACTTCTTTTTCTTAATTTCAAATGATTTGTTGCCAATTTCACTATTAAATTCCGTAAGTATTAAATTGCCAATGTTGTGTAAATAATTTTTGTGGATTACATCATAACTCTCGCCCAATTCTATTTTCCAACTTTTATCTAATTTTTGCGGCATTATATGTTCGATAGTAATTTTAGGATTTCTAAAATCTACAGCGACCTTAGTATTGTGTTCTTCAATTTTACCTAAAATTAATTTCGAGTATTGTTTTAATTCTTCATAAAAGTTCATTGAAGCAAGGGCTGTTTTCATTTCATTGTCGTTTGGTAACCTAAGCCTATAAAACATATTAGTCAATAATTCCAGCATTGAAATATTACCCTTTACTAAACCTTCTGTTTTTTTGCTTAATGTGACTATGTTTTTGTTTTCTCCCTGAGTTAATCCCAAAATTCTTCGTCTAATCAGATAGGTTTTAATTGTTGACAAGGTAGAAATCAGGATTTCATCACTTAGTCTTACACTGTTAATAGTGTATTGGTGGTATTCCAGTAAACCTAAAACAAATGGCTTAAAAGCTTCCGCCTTGATATCGTGAAAGATGTTTCTAAGAAGTTCTTTGATTTCTCTGTCATTAGCATTATCGAGAGAAATGGAATCATGAACAATTTCAGTAATAATCCATTTATAACATTTCACAAAACGTACGATGTCGTTAATAAAATCATTGTGGTTTTCAAAATTATCTTCTACAAAATCTTTAAACTGCTGATATAGTTTTTTTGTGTTGTTATCACTAACTACTTTTAATGAACTTGCTGTTTTGTATTGTAAATAGTCACGGAAAAATTTTGAGGTATTATCATTAAGTATCACTTCAATTTTTGGATGCCATATTTTTTCATATATATCTGATTGTTTTTTACTATCCATATTTAGTAAGACAAAATTCCTTACAAGGTCAGATAGAGTTAGAGGTTTACCTAATGAATTTAATGTCTCGAAAATTATTTGAGGGTCCTCTCCTTTAAAAGGTCTTTCATCCAAGAAAATTACTGCGACATTCATTCTTTGGATAGCAATAATGAAATGTTTAAAATCTATTTCTGGATTTAGCCTTTTCTTTTCATTTATGAGTTTTTTTAGTAAATCATAAGCATTGCTAATAACACCAGTATTAAGCTCTGTTTTATTTACTAATGCTCTGTAAGAATCCCAATCTTTTGTTACTTGTTTAAGTTTTATTTTGTCCTGAAAAGAGGATGAATTATTTGTGAGATAGTTTTGTGTAATAAAATCTTGTTTGATTAAATCTGTTTCGGAATCACGTAATGCAATTAAGAAAATTAGGGTTGTTGTAAGTCTTTGTTGACCATCAACAACAACAGATTTATTAGCAAAACCTGCTTTCTCCTCCTTAATCACAATTGTCCCAAAAAAGTGTTCTAATTTGTCGTGCTGTTTCTTATCTAATTCTGATTCAATAATCCTTGAAATATCGCTAAAATATCTCACGATTTCTGGTTTCCCCCAAGCATAGGCTCTTTGGAATGGTGGAATAAAAAATGATGTTGCATTTTTTGCTAAAACATCGTTGATTGAATGACTTTCTGTTTTCATATATAGTTATATTTAATCATAATTGAGATTCTGTGGAGTTTTTTTGTCCTCACGGGTTGCACCTAACGGTAATACATGTACACTAACCCCATATAATAACTCCCTATATGTATAAAATTACAACAAATATATTTACCGATAGTGCCCATTTATATATTTCTTATAAAAATACTAATTACAATTTGAATAAAAAAACAATTTGCAGTAAAATAATGAAATATTTGTGAATATGTTGTGCAAAACAAGTATTTACACCTCTACAAATCGCATTTTACCAAAAAAACGACTTAATCAACTTTACCTGTTTTGGTAGTAAAATACAAACTTTTTTTCAGTCTTTTATTTTTAGATGGATATCATTTTTTTAACATAACCCAAACCTCCTCCAAATTAACAGTATATATAAAGTGCATAAACAAAAACAACACCCCATCCCTGAGGTGTTGTTATACCAATTTAATTGCAAAATACCGTATTGGATATTCTTATTGTTTTGTGTTTATGCAAGGCAAAAAATCTTGACATAGTGATAGTTACATCAATATTTTTTAACGAAGCAGATACGCAAAACAATCAATTTATATGCGGTGTTTTGTGATTATATTGGTATTATCTACATCTTCAAAAACCTATTGATTTCAAAGATTATACTTTTTCCAATATTACTTTGGCAATTTGTTCAAAAGCCTCCATTGGAATTTTATTTGCTTGATTAAAAACACTTTTACCTAATTCGGCTGCTGCACCTACTTCGGCAACCAACGGAACTTGACCAAGTAACTCAGTTTTGTATTCATCGGCGAGTATTTGTCCACCACCTTGACCAAAAATAAAATATTTTTCGTCTGGATGTTTCTCAGGAGTAAACCAGCTCATATTTTCAATAATTCCAAGAATTGGCACTTTTAAATCCGGATTTTGGAACATTGATGTAGCTTTACGAGCATCATTCACAGCAACTTGTTGTGGAGTTGTAACGATAATTGCACCTGCTAAAGGTACTTTTTGAATTGTTGTTAATTGGATATCACCAGTTCCTGGAGGAAAATCAACTAATAAATAATCAATCTCGCCCCAAACTGTATTTTCAAATAATTGAGTTATAGCTCCGGCTGCTTTAGGTCCTCTCCAAATTAATCCTTGTGCAGGTTCGACAAAAAATCCAATTGACATAATTTTTACACCATATTTTTCTATGGGTGTCATGTATTCTTTCTCATCAATAACCTCTAATTTAGGTTTTTGGTCTTCGATACCAAACATTTTAGGAATTGACGGTCCATAAATATCAGCATCCACTAATCCTACTTTGTATCCGTTGCGAGCTAATGAAATAGCAAGGTTTACCGATACTGTTGATTTGCCCACTCCACCTTTACCTGATGCAATAACAATTACATTTTTTACTGCTGGTAAATTAATTTTATCAAATAATCCCATAATTTTAATATTAATAATTAATTATTTTGTGATGTAATTCTTTTTCTTTTAAATTTAGTATTCAATTCCTGGTCTGGCCTCAATGCCTTCATTATAATAATGCTTAATTTCTTTCATCTCAGTAATCAAATCAGCATATTCATATAAACTCTCGGGAGCGTTTCGTCCTGTAAGCACTAATTCAAGATTTTGATTTTTTGATTTGATAAGTTCAACGACTTCATCTTGAGAAATGAGATTGTAATGCATTGCTATAAATATTTCATCAAGAATCACTAAATCATATTCGTTAGATGTTGTTATTTTCTTTACTTCTTCAAATCCTTGTTTTGCAGCAAGTATATCTTCCTCAACAGGCTCATTTTCTATAAAGCAATCTCTACCAAATTGTTTTAATTTTATGCTCTCATGTTTTTTAATTGAGTTTAGCTCTGCATAGTGCATTCCTTTGACAAATTGAGCAATAAAGATACGCTTATTTAATCCAGCAGATCTTAAAGCCAATCCGAGAGCAGCAGTAGTTTTACCTTTGCCGTTACCAGTATAAAAATGAACCATTCCTTTATTATTTGGCATGATTTTTTAATTTATTTAGTGCATTTAATAAATCAATATGTATATCAGAATCTTTTAAATATTCGGGTATTGTTTTGCAATTTACCATTGCTTTAACAATATCAGCATCAAAAGGTATTTTAGCTAATAATTCGATATTCAAGGTTTTGCAATAGTCTACAATCTTATTTGCCATATTAGTATTAATATCAAACTTATTGATAATTACCCATGTTTTTAGATTAAAGCCTTTTGTAAGTTCCAAAGTTCTTTCTAAATCATGAATTCCCGACATAGTAGGTTCTGCGACAATAACAACGTGGTCAACTCCAGTAACTGTTGATACTACTGGACAACCTATTCCAGGAGGTCCATCAATTATAATTGTGTTAATACCCTCTTTTTCGGCAATATTTTTGGCTTTATCTCGAACGAGGTTCACCAATCTGCCAGAGTTTTCTTCACCTGGACCAAGTATTCCATAAACCATTTTACCATAACGATAATTGCCTGAATATAATCGACTTTTATCGTTTTCGACCATTTTAATTGCCACTTCTGGACATATTCTTGTGCATAATCTACAGCCATCACAAAATACTTCATTAATTGTAATTATCTCATCAACAAAAGATATTGCATCAAAGCGACAATATTCTGCACATAATCCACAATTTGTACATTTATCATAATCAATTACAGCACTTTCTGCACCAATAAATACTTCTTCGTGTTCTATTTCTGGATTAAAAAGTAAATGTAAGTTTGCAGCATCTACATCACAATCTACCAGCATGGTATTTGGAAACATGCTTGCAAATGCTGAACTAACAACACTTTTTCCGGTACCACCTTTTCCACTAATTACTGCTATTTCCATATTCTTTTATTATTGTTTCAAACATATTGGATAATTTATCACTAAAATCGGGCATATATTCTGATGCGATTTCTGCCTTTGAGTAATGGTTTGCTATTTCTCTGTCGAATGGTATTTCCATAAGAAGTGGAATATTGTTTTCGGTGAGATAATCGTACACATCATCATTTCCCAAACCTGCTCTGTTAATGACTACTCCATAATTCTTATTCATGGTTTTTAGTGTTTCAACAGATTGTTTAAGATCGCTTAATCCAAAAGGAGTTGGTTCGGTTATAAGCACAACAAAATCGACTAACATAACTGTATGAATAAAAGGGCAGGAGGTACCTGGAGGGGCATCAAAAATTACAATTCCATTATAACCAGCTTTTTTTAATCCTGCTTTTATCACATCAACTGGAGACATTACTCCAACTTTCATTCGTGATTCAATAAATCTGCTTTGTGTATCTTTTATTTTGTATTCCGAGACAACTCCTTGCTCAAAATCCTTTTCGGTTAATGCACCAAATTCACAAGCAACTGTGCATGCTCCACAACCATGACATAATTCATTAATAACTCTAATTATTTTGTATGGCGGGAGAATGAAAATTGCATTATACGCACAATAATCGTGGCATTTGCTACAAAATGTACATTTATTTACGTCAATTTCTGGAACTCTCTGAGTAACAATATCAGTACTTATGAGTTCCTTATTTAAGAATATGCCCGAATTGGGTTCTTCTGCATCACAGTCAACAAGAGTAAGATTATCATACTTATTTTTAAGTACACTAAATAGCGAAGTTGATAATAATGTTTTTCCGGTTCCGCCTTTACCGCTTGCGATAGCTATTTTAATATTTTTATTTTTCAATATCAATTCCTCCATTATAAACTACAAAACTTTCTTTTTCTACCCCTAATAATTCAGCAATCACATCACATTTAACCATAAGCAGAAAAAATATCCTAGGATCCTTTTCATTTATTAAACCTTCAAGATTGCCTTGTCCTTTTGAAATAATAAGATCTGCTTTATTATAATGCTCGATAAACTCAGGACTACATTTTTCTAATACAGTCGAAGGAGCATCATAACCGTTAGTAATTACATCTGCATTTCGCCTCATTTTAACTTCATCAGCATCACGTAAAGTAACATCATTTAACACAGGTCCACCTTTAACTACATAAGTAACTTTATCCGACATATTTGATTTGATAAAAAGTCGGTCGAATACAATTTCTCCAGCATTATCTCCAAGATATAAGATATTTTTGGCTTCTTCAATTTTTTCTTTTAATAAACACGAATGATCAATTGCGAAGTCGGCGTGTAAGACTTTTATGATTACAGAATCGATGTCGAAATGATCGGCAGCACCATAGTCCATTATATTTCCTGCTATTGCAAGTCGTAAAGTTGTTTTAAAAGAATCGACTTCTTCAAAAACAACAGGTTCCCAACGTTCAAATATTTTTAATGCTTGAACATTACTTGCTTTTTTCTCTTCCAAGAAAGGATCCTCGACTCCTATTAAATTCCGAAATTCCTTAGTAAGCTCTCGTTGAATTTCTGGTGAAGATAATTTATCGGCATCTTTTATAATCTCATCAAACCGTTTAAGAAAATTAGTCTGAAGTATTTCAGATACTTTATATTTCTTAAAAAGTCTAAAATATGAGCGTCTAAAACAATCGACACATCGTGGGTCTTTTAATTTACTTTTAGTGTTTGCAGTTACTGTGTTCATGTCCATCTCCGTGGTCGTGGTCGTGATTGCAAAAATTTGCTGAGAGCGTCAATTTATTACCGATAAAATCTTCTACTAATTCTTTAGCAGCTTTGATTGGAGCTCCAACGAAAGCATTTATTTTTTGTTCGTTAAACAATTCTATTGCTTTTTGACCCATGCCGCCAGTAATAACATCCGTTACACCAAAACTTGCTACCCATCTTGGATACAATCCAGGTACGTGCTCTGGTGGTTCTACCTCTTTAATGTCAGTTATTTTTCCGTCTTCAACTTTTACGATAGCAAAATACTGACAATGGCCAAAATGTTCACATAATTTGCCATTTTCCATTGGAAGTGCAATAATTCTATTCATATATAATTTTTTAATTAGGCAAAAAGGCAAGCGAGATATAAGCAGACGCTATATAATCTCGCTGCCTTAGTGCAGGTAAAAATTTATTTTAATTAAACTTCTGTGTTTTGATTACCACGACCAGCACCGCGACCTAAGCCACGACCGGCACCACGCCCAGCACCATTACCCAAACCACGACCGCTTTTGCGACCTAGTCTGCGTCCTAAACCTAAATTAGTAGTGTCTTCAGGATTACTCCCTGCACATTTACCCATTTTTCGCCCTGTCATAGAACCTTGTCCTTCAGGACCTGTTTGATCAAAATTTGGCATATTAACCTCCTTATTTAATTATTATTATTTAACATATCTATAATGCTTTGGATTGATTTTTGATGATCTTTAATTACAATCATCTGTATTTCTAAACCGTCAAGCATAGACTTTATTTTCATTCCAAATTCACCAGAGACAATTTTTTTCGCACCTTTATCTGCAACCATTTGTACTGAAGCAGGACCTGCTCCGTTACTTGCATTTTTGTTTGGATTGAGTAAAAACTCTGTTGATTTGGTCTCAGTGTCATAGATAACAAAGAATGCACATCGCCCAAAACGTGGGTCAATTTTCGATTCTAAGTTGTCTCCTGTTGATGTAATTGCTACTTTCATATTTTATTAATTTATTAGTTTATTTATTATTTTATTTTGAAACAGATTTATAAATTTCTCCACCACAAAAAGGACAAAGTTTATTGATGCAATTTGCATCTTCAAGTAAAGTAAATTTTGCGTTACAATTTGAACATTCGCACAAATTATCATCCTCAGAGTTGGGTAAGCAAGTTTTTACATTTTTGCTACCGCATAATGGGCAAATATCGGGTTGCGAGCTTGCGTCAGAATGGTTAAAGCTACATCCACAATCATTACACTCGCACCATTCACTATCGTAATAGACTTTGCCACCTTCTATAAGTATTGCTTTAACCTCAACAAGCGAAAGTGCTACTTTACGTCTTGCCGCTGCATAAATTCTTGTGAATGTTGGTCGAGAAACTCCCATTATTTCAGAAGCTTCTTGATGTGTCATTAAATCGTAATCACATAATTTTATGGCTTCATATTCCTCAAGCAATAAAATTACCGGTTCAGAACTTATACTGCCTCCACCTCTTCGTCGTGGCTGCAAAGATTTAATTGCAGGCGGTCCGAATATTTTTCTCATCCTTTTTCGACGTGGTGACATGTTGTTTATGTATTTATTTAATGCAAAGATAGTGAACATATGCTCACTATCCAAATTTATTTTACTATTTTTACAAAAAATAATATTAACATCGCAAAATATTTCACAAAACAACGAAATTTTTATGTTTATGGCTTATCAAGATTTTATGCTGAGTGTGTTTTGTTCGTTTAAAAATTTAGGTATTTATTCACTTTCCTTCATTTTTATTGATAATGAATATGGTAATGTCTTTATGTAATTTTCCATTAATGCAAAATCAGGTTTATTGTCTTTTGAAGGCAATTTTATACTTATTTCTTTCATTCTTGTTTGACTACATTTTCTACCATAGTTATATCTATATCTTTCTAAATTCATAATCGTTACCAGAAACATAGCAATATACTTGTTCATTTCAAAGTTTGGAATTAATTTTTCAACGTGGTCGCTTGCAGAAAAATCTAATTCTTGATATGAACAATAACCTAAAACAGCACTGTCAACTGTCAAGACATTTCCTTTTTCTGTGCTAAAATCATAAAAACCTTCAATTCCGTTATTTGTTGCTTGTGTTGTTACATAAGGGAATACACCATTACCGTATTCTTCTAATTCTAACAAGGGAGTCGTTTTTCTGCCAGTAATAGTGAAAAGTTCATCTAATTTAAATGAAATCCAACTTTTTGTATCTAAAACAATATCTTCATTATTATAAGCTTTGGATGAGACTTCATTTGAAAGTTTATTCCCAAACAGAAATGTAGCATAATCTATTAATGTTTGAGAAAACATATTCTTGTTTAAAACAGAATATTTAGTCTCCATATAGGCTTCTGCCACCCATTCCATTTCTGCCGTTACACTTTTATTTACACTTAATCCTGGTTCATGTTTTTTATTAATATAATTTGACAACCATTTTTCTTTTATCTTTTCCCAGTTTCCATAAGCGTCAATTCTGCCTTTTGTCTTTCGTTTTACAAAACCATCGTTTTTATAGTAACCAAAGTATGTTTCTTTATGTTTGCTGTGTTGTCTGTGTGCTGTAAAAACCATAATACAAGAAACAACACCTACTTTTGAATTAAAAAACAATTCGTCTGGCATTGATAAAACTGCTTCAAGAGTATGTTTTTCTAATAATTTCTTTTTTAACTCATAAACTTTTCCTTTTGTTGCTAAAGCACTTTGCATTGGAACAATAGCAACACTAGTTCCACCATCATTTATACACTCCAAATTATTTAAAATAAATTCTAATTCGTCAGTATCTGTTTTTTTGTTTGACTTATAAGGCGGATTTAGAAAACCTACTGTTGGTTTTCTTTCTTTTACCTGTTTGATTATTTCTTCATCAAAACAACTACCATTTATAATATTAGTTTTCCCATCTTGATGGATGTACATGTTTGATATAGCCAGAGCAAAAATATGAGATTGATATTCTGTGCCAATTAGTTGATTTGCTTTAATTTCATCAATTTTATCTTGGTCATTTTTTGCATCTTTTATCATTTTACTCATTGCACTAATTAGAAAACCGCCAGTTCCGGTACAATTATCATAAACTATCGTGTTTTTATTAACTCCTGCCAAATCTGAAAATAATTCTGTTATATGTGGTGGTGTTAAAACAATACCAAGACCTTTATCACTATTAGCATAACTTAAAAACTCAATGTATAGTTGACCAAGAACATCAAAGTATCGATGAGTTTTAATAAAGGTGTTAACGTTTTCGTCTATTTCATCAATAATATTTTTAAGAACATTTTCTTTTTTTGATAATGATGTATCTGTATTAATAAAACTAAACTGAATGTTTAAATTATCTAATTTTTTGCCTGTAATATTAGCATTTTCTAATTCATTAGATACTGTTTGAGTTAAAAATTTAGAAAGATTTTCAGCATTATTATAGTCTCCATACGTTTTTTTGAAAGGTTTGCATTCTAATGCTATTAATATAGAGCTGATTAGCAAACTTCTTTGACTGCCAAGTATTTTATGCGTATGAAGTTTTCAGTTTAATTCTTTGGTAAACTCTAAAAGGGTATTATAATCTTGTCTAAATTTTTCTTCGCTATTTTCGTAAGCTTTTAAATAATCGTTTGCACTTAAAAATTTATCGTCAAATTTTGGTATTGCTTTTTTTTCAGATTTTAAATGTAGAAAATGGGATATTTTTAATGATTGTTTTGTGTCGCCACTTACAGCTATTGCAATAACATCAAAATTTTTAGACAAATATGAAGCATATAGCAAAGCTCCATCAACAGCATATTCTGAATATTTTATTCTATTTTTACTTTCGTGTTTGCTAACTTCTGCTTTACATTCTATAACAATTAATAAATTTGAATTTTCTTTAAAAGAAATATTAAATTCAGGATAACCTTGTCCTGTTCCCTTTTTTGATGCTGTTTTAAGTAATTTGTCAATTTTAGCATTATCAGATTTTTGTTCTTCAATAATTATTGTTCTGCAAACTTTTCAAAATGTTTGCGAACTATTTGTTCTGTTTTTCTTTCGTTTGCCATAATTATAAATCTAAACTTCCTTGTTTATAATTTCTTTGTTTAATATATTCAATTTTTTCTTCTGCAAGTTTTAGAACATTATTTGTACAATTATTTTCATATACTTTATAAGCAATTTGTTCACTAATAAACTCATCTTTTAATTTATCTAAATTAAGTTTGAATACTTTAGCAATTTTAGGCAAAATCTTTTCATCTAACTTTCTTTTGTTATTTTCAATTTTACTTAAAGCTCCGCTGTCAATTCCGAGTTTTGCACCAAGTTGAGTTAAGGTCATTTCGTTTTCAACTCTCAAATTTTTTAAAAATTCTCCAAATGTTTCTTTCATAATTGAAAAAATAATCTTGCTAAATAATTCTTGATAAAATTAGCAAAATATTTTATATAAGTTAAATTTTATTTCTTTTTATTTATTGAAGTATGAGTTTTTATCGAATTGAGCAAGCTATTAGTTAAATTTTGCGTCTCGAAAAACAACAAAATAGCTCAGTCAATTCTGCATACTTTATTATTTGACAAACCCTTAGCTAATTTTTGAAAATATAATATTAAATTGATTTGATTTGTTTAACAAAAAATTGCGTTGGTTTAACTCCTACAAATCGTTTTATTTCCTTTCCATTTTTAAAAATTATTGATGTCGGGATACTACGAACGCCATATTTTGCTGCTGTTTTCTGATTTTCATCAACATTAAGTTTAGCAATTATTGCATCATGACTATCATCTTGTGATAATTCATTTAATACTGGTATCATCATTTTGCATGGCATACACCAAGGAGCCCAAAAATCAACAAGTGTTACACCCTTTTTTATTTGGTTATCGAAACTCTGATCGGTAAGTATTTTTATGTTTTCGTTATCTGCATCTGCCGGTGTCTTTTTCATGCGGCGAGCCATAATAAGCGTGTATAGAATTAATAAAACAAATAATCCTCCAATCGTTAGTAAAAATATTTTCATTATAGTTTTAGTTAAATTAATTTATCAATGCATACATAACAATATGGAGACACAAATGTTGAAAATTCTGATAAAAAAACAACTAAAATATGACAGAAAAGTACGTGAATGATATTCTAGATTACGATAAATGATAAGGCGAATTGTTTTCGGAAGCATCTTTTTATGATGATATATAGAGGTAGTATAAGACATATTTGTAAGTAAAAAATAAAAAAATATCTTTTTTTATTAGCTCTTCTCCATTTTAATAAAAACCTTTATTGCTGTTTGGGAGTTTTATTTTGAGGATATGCTAGTTTTAATAAATCTGTTTTACAACAATTTGCACCATTTATTGCTATCCTATTATTATTTTTATTATTTTTATGCAAGATTTAATAAATATATGTATGAGCAAAACTGAAAAACAAGACCATCCGATTAATCTCAATTTGAATGTGCGTGGATTAAAGCCATCGGCGACTTTGGCAATAAATGAATTGAGTAACAAGATGAGAGCAGAAGGTAAAAAAGTTTATAAATTTGGTCTTGGACAATCTCCTTTTCCTGTGCCAGCAGAGGTTGTGAAGAGCTTGCAAAAGCATGCTGCCGAAAAGGATTACTTGCCTGTAAAAGGTTTGCCAGAATTAAGGGAGTCAATTGCAAATTTTATTGTAAAAACTCAGCATGTAAAAGCTACTGCCGATGATGTTTTAATAGGTCCAGGTAGTAAAGAGCTTATTTTTATTTTGCAATTGGTTTATTATGGAGATCTTATAATTCCAACACCGAGTTGGGTGTCATATTTTCCACAGGCATATATTATTGGTCGTCATGTGCATTGGGTGCCTACAAAACTTGAAGATGGTTATAGATTGTCGCCACAAATGCTCGAAGAAATTTGCAAAAGCGATCCAGACCGACCAAGAGTTGTGATTTTAAATTATCCATCAAATCCAACTGGTTGCACATACAAACTTGAAAGACTAAAAGAACTTGCAGCAGTATCTCGTAAATACAAAGTGATTTTAGTTTCTGATGAGATTTATGGATTATTGCACCATCAGGCACAACATGTGTCAATTGCAAGATTTTATCCCGAAGGAACAATAATTAGCACAGGTTTAAGCAAATGGTGCGGTGCAGGAGGTTGGCGCTTGGGGACTTTTATTTTTCCTAAGGAACTTTATTGGTTACGTGATGCAATGGCTATTGTTGCCAGTGAAACTTACACATCAACTTCAGCACCTATACAATTCGCAGCTGTTACAGCATTTAATGGAAGTCCGGCAATTGATAAATATTTAGAGGACTCCAGACTGATATTGAGGACAATGGCAAAATATATTAGAAACGAACTTGCTAATGCACAAATCGTTGTCCCACAGGTGAATGGCGGATTTTATTTGTTTCCAGATTTCTCATATTATCGAGAATTACTCGAAAATCGAAAAATTACAACATCAGCTCAAATGTGTTCAGCACTTCTTAAAGAAACTGGTGTTGCAATGTTGCCTGGAACTGATTTTGGACATAAAGATGATGAACTCTTAGCTAGATTAGCCTATGTGAATTTTAACGGTCAACTTGCACTCGATAATGTAAACATGATTCAAAATGATAATAATAGTATTAATAATTTCATGTTAAAATGTTGCCCCGAAGTTGTTGAAGGAATTAATGCACTTACAGAGTGGTTTATGAATTTGAATATAAAATAATCTAGCCCTCTGAATATATTATAACACAGCTCTTGAACTTTAGCGAATTTTAACTCTCAGACATTCGTAAAAATACTATTTAATTATTATTGCTAATCTAAAAAAGTTATTAACTGATCCCAAAACTTCATATTCAACATAAAATGATTTTGTCCATTCCATAAATGCTTTATACTCATGCATTGGCACGCTAAATTCATCGAAAAACAAAATATCTCCTGGTTTTAAGTAGGGATACATAATTGTCAGTATATAAAGTGTAGATGAATATAAGTCAGCATCTAAATGAATAATTTTTCTTTTTGAGTTGTCATAATTTGTTAAAAACGGCAATAATGTTTGCTGAAACAATCCTTGATAAAAGCATACACGTTTATCTCCGATTTTTGGCAACTCATTTCCAGTTGACATATCGCCAGCTTTAAATGTGCCCCAATCTTCAGGTAATCCCGTAAAAGTATCGAAACCATAAAACCTCGATTCTGCATTTGTTATTTTGTTTGCCCACCACCTAAAAGATACGGCTTTGGAAACGCCAAATTCAAGAAAATCAATTCCGTCATCATTTAGATTAAATTTATCGATAACGTACTCATAAAGTTTTTCACGTTTAGCATAATCGAATTTTGATGAATAATAATCACACATTCCATCTTTTTTGTGTTTATGGACAAATCTCGAAAGTCCAGCAAGGTTTCCCAAAAAGAAAAGAATATTTGATGGAATAAAAATATGCAGTCTTAATGCGTAAAAAAATGCTTTAAGTTTAGCTCTCATAATTGTTGTATTAATAATGTGTGTATAAAATAGTTGCCAAATATAAAACTATTCTAATAAATTTTATTGTAAAATAGTTTTATGACAAAATTAGTATTATTCGGCTTTCAAATCGCTTATAATAGTTGTTAAAAGTTTATCACTAACTGGTATCATTGGCAGTCGAAGATGATTTTCAATAATTTGCATTTGCGATAGATATGCTTTTGCACCTGCAGGATTTCCTTCGGCAAACAGGTTGGATATAGTTGGCAAATACCTGTAATGAATAGGTTTTGCTTTGTCAAATTGGTATTTTTTAGCGTATCTAACCATATCTGACCATGGCTTCGGAAATGCGTTTGCAATAACAGATATAACACCTTCGGCACCAGCAGCAATAAGCGGTAATGTTAAGCCGTCATCACCCGAAATCACTGTAAAATCTTTTGGCATAATTCTTATTAACTCCATAATTTGATCAACCGAGCCACAAGCTTCTTTGATTGCTACTATGTTCTCAAAATCATTTGCAAGTCTAAGTACAGTTTGAGGTAATATGTTAACTACTGTGCGTCCAGGTACATTATATAAAATTACTTGCACAGGACTTGCAATAGCAATTGCAGCAAAATGTTGATAGAGCCCTTCTTGGTTAGGCTTATTATAATAAGGTGCGACAGATAATATTCCATCCACGCCAGATAAATCGGTATTTTTTATTTTATCGACAATATCGGCAGTGTCGTTACCTCCTAAACCATACATTATTGGCACTCGGCCTGCAATTTGTTCTTTTGCAAAAGCGAGTATTTTGTTTTTCTCATCAAATGATAAAGTTGCAGACTCTGCGGTTGTTCCCATTACAAGCAGAAATTCGACATCTCCGTCTATCAAAAAATCAATTAACTTCGCAAATGCGTTGTAATCAACCGATTTATCTTCTTTAAAAGGAGTTATCATTGCTACTCCAGTACCAGTAAAATTTGTTTTCATATTATTCAGGTTTTATCATTTGTAAATAATGTTCAGTTTGTTGTATCAAGAGTTTTAACGGGTTTACTTCTTCTTCGTCTTCCTGATTTTTGTCTATTTTAGGTAATTGAATCATCAAATCGTAGTAATTTGGCTCTATAATACAAAATCTACCGGTTTTAAATAATGCTGCCGACTCGGCAAGAACAAATCTAGCGGCTAACAGTTCTTTAAAGTTAAGATCTATAAGTATATCAAATTCTTTTTTTACAAATTCATCAACAGAATCTTCGTGAGGCTTATAATACCAGTTTAAATCGCTGTTACAAAAAAAACTAAATTCTAAAGGCTGGATATGAAAATCAGAAAGCTCTTTATTATTTACAAAGCCCATTGCTTGAACTTGCGGAACTATAGTTTTTAGTTTGTAAACGAAATCTTTAACGAGAATAAAATCTTCTTGTTTTGTGGCATTATAAATAATGCCAATGCTTTTTGCTTGTTTTAAGTTACAAGCAATAGCATTATCCTCTGGTTTACGAAAGTCTTTACGCAATCGGTACAAACCATATTTATATTTTAATTCTGTAAATTTTGTCACTTCATTTTGTATTTGGGACAAATTTAATTAAAATGAATGAATAAATAAAAATAAGATATAGATGTTTTTTGTATTTTTGCACCAAAGTAGGCAATTCTATCGCCTTTTTGCTAGTCGAAAGGGAGGAAAGTCCGGACAACACAGGGCACTGCACTTCTGAAAGAGGAGATATCCGTGAGGGTATGTATGCGAAGAAGAAAATAACCGTTCGTCTTTGACGAATAAGGGTGAGAAGGTAGGGTAAGAGCCTACCAGTAGTGATGGCAACATCATTAGCTGTTCGTACTGTGGGTTGCAAGATCACATATACCGGCGTTTTAAGGCTGCCCGCCTGAGCCGGGGGGTAGATCGCATTAGATAAATGATAGAAGTCTCGTTATGCGAGAACACAGAATCCGGCTTATATGCCTACTTTTTTTTTATGGGAAATAGTAGTGTGATGTGGAAACCACAATTATGCTAATTTTTAAATATAATTGTAACAGAATGATGATTGAAAAATAATAAACATGAAAAAACAATGGAAAAATAGAGAAGGAGTGGTTTATTCAACAAATCAGGATTTTGAGTATGATACAAATGAAATAGAGGAAACCGAAACTCTTAGTCCTGCAAAACAAAAATTGAGTGTTTTTATTGATCGTAAACAACGAAAAGGAAAATCAGTTACTATTATCGCTGGTTTTATTGGCAAATCTGATGATTTAGAGGCTCTATCTAAGCAAATCAAAACAAAATGTGGTACTGGAGGATCTGCAAAAAATGGAGAAATAATTATTCAAGGCGAAATGATTGATAAAATTAAAGAATTTTTGTTGAAAGAGGGTTATAACCTGAGTACGAAATAATTTTTAATAATTTTAGTTTAATTTTTTGTTATGATGTTTTCAAACATGGTGTTAAGTAAATAACAATGTTAATGAAATAACAAAAACTTATTACCTTTGCAAAAAAAATGGAATGTTATGTTGATGAATGAAATAATAAAACTAATTGATGCACGCTCAGTTTGTGGCGACGTATGTACTTTAAGTACTGATGATTTTGAGTTTGCTTTTGCGTCAGATCTGATGAGTGATGTTTTGAGACTGACTTATGACAAAACCATGCTGATAACTGGCTTGTGTAATGTGCAAACTATTCGTACCGCAGAAATGGCTGAAATAAATCTCATTATTATATGTAGGGGTAAAAAATGTGATGCCCAGATGCTTAGTATTGCTAAGGATTGTGATATCTGTTTGTTAGAAACAGACCATAGTGTTTACAGGGTTTGTGGAGAGTTGTATTCCTATGGTATTAAACCGCTTTATTAATATATTATGGAATATTTATTTGAAATAGAAGGTGCAAATTTTTCAGTCGCAGGAAATGCCTCAAGTACTATTAAGAGGGCTTTAAAACAGCGTAATGTCGATCCAGCAAAAATAAAGAGAATCGTAGTTGCTTTGTTTGAAGCTGAAATAAATGTTGTCGCTCATGCAGATCATGGTACAATAAGAGTACTAATTGAAGAAAATCAGGTTCAAATGTTTGTGAAAGATTATGGTCCTGGCATCGAAGATGTTGATTTAGCTATGAGTGAGGGGTATTCTACAGCTTCAAATTCTGTTCGAGAAATGGGGTTTGGTGCTGGAATGGGATTGCCAAATATTAAGAGAAATGCTGATGTTTTTGAAATAGAAAGTATTAAAGGACTCGGTACAAATGCTCATATAATTATTTATTTGTAACTTATATATTATGAAATTGTCAGAAATAATTAAAAAACTTGATCTCGTTGTACTTAATGCTGCTAACGAAGATGAAGATATTAAAAGTGCTTACGCATCGGATCTGTTAAGCGATGTTATGGGAAATGCTGAGGCTGAAGAACTGTGGATTACTATGCAAACACATAAAAATGTTGCTGCAATTGCTTCGCTTAAAGATATTCCGGCAGTTGTCCTAATTAATAATGGTAAACCTGATGTGGATATGCTTGAGCATGCTAATTTAGAAAATGTTGCGGTGTTGGTTACTAATTTAGCATGTTATGAATTTTGTGCTAAACTGTATAATCTTATTAATTGTGAATTATAAAGCAGATCTGCATATACATACTGTTTTATCTCCTTGTGGAGACTTGTCAATGAGCCCTTCTGAAATAATCAAGAAGGCTGTTGAGAAAAATATTGATATAATAGGAATTACAGATCACAACTCATCTTTAAATGCCGAAGTAACTCATAATATTGGTAAAAAAAATGGTGTATATGTTATGCTGGGAGTGGAGGTTAATACGCGAGAAGAGGTTCACTCAATTTGCTTTATGCCTGATATGACATCGCTTAATGATTTTCAAGACTTTTTAGACTCTAAACAAACTTTTTTTCCTAACTCGCCTGATAAATTTGGCGACCAATTTATTGTTGATGAAAATGAAAACATTATTGGCGAAATTGAGCATCTATTAATTAATTCATTGGATCTAAGTATAAATGAATTGGCAGACCGTGTGGCACAGATGAACGGCATCTTTATTCCAGCTCATGTTGACCGCCCCAGATATAGTATTAGTTCCCAACTTGGTATTGTTCCTGATAATCTTAATTTTAATGTAATGGAGCTTAGCCCTTTTGCTCAAAATAATGATTTCTTAGAAAAATTCCCTTGGTTTAAAAATTATAATTATATTACAAACTCCGACGCACATTTTATTACTGATATTGGTAAATCATATAATTGTTTGCAACTAGAACATTTGTGTTTTGATGAAATAAAAACTGCTCTTAAATTTGCAATCCTAAATTTTCCTAAATTATGAAAACACTTGATATGCATATTACTGATATTATTCATAATTCAATTAGGGGAGGAGCTAGTTTTATAAAAATAGAACTTATAGATTCGGATATTGATAATATTATAAGTATTTCAATTTCCGATAATGGTTGTGGTATAGATAAAGAAACTTTAGAGGCGATAAATAAAAGTTTTTTCTCAAGTCGAAAAGAAAGAAAAACTGGTATGGGTTTGGCTTTGTTAAAGTTCAATGCAAATCTCACAGGAGGTAAATTTCTTATTGATTCTACCCCTGGACAGGGAACCTTTGTTAAAGCCACATTTGGAAAAAATCATATCGACCGACAACCTCTTGGCAATGTAGCCGAATGTATAGCATCTTTTGTTTGTCAATATCAGCAAATTAATTTTGTTTTTAAATATAAAAATGATCTTGATGAGTTTTCTATTGACTCTAACAGTGTGAAAGAGGTTTTTGAAGGTTTTGAAATTAATAGTGCATCAGTTATTAAAAGTCTCACAGAATTTATCACTCAAAGCATTGCTTAAATTTATTAAAATCTCACTAAATTTTGATAATTTTTAATGGCTTTTAGATTGTTTTATGGTCATTTATTTTTCCTTTTATTTTTTTTTGCGAGTTTCTTAAAATCAATTATGATTTTTATCATGCGAAAAGCATGACAATAGTCAGGAAAGCATAAGAGGTTTATAGTTAGTCATTAAAATTATAAATGTTGTTCAACAGAATTGTTTATCTTTATTTGGATTGATATAAATCAATATTCTTATAATCTGTTGGTAGTTAGTTAATTATCATTGTAAAAACAGGCTTGTTATTTAGATTAGGTTTAAATTGCCTGTTATAAGTGTAACAGTGTTAAGAAAATAACAAAACCATTTGTTTTGTGTAATAACATTTAATATTTTTGAGGCGTAAAATAAAATTATTAACAAAACCGGGAGGTAAAACGATGAATAAAATCAACAATCTTGCAGACTTACGTAAAATGAAAGACGATTTGCAAAACAAGATCAATCTTCGTGTAAAAAGCGATTCGCCCGATGCAATAGTTCAAATTAAAGTAGGTATGGCTACTAGTGGCATAGCATCAGGAGCAAAAGAAATTATGAACTACTTTATAGAGGAGATTGAAAAGAGAAATGTAGAAGCTTTAGTAATACAAGTAGGTGATATGGGATATTGTTATGCTGAACCTACAGTAGAAATTACACGCCCAGGTGAAGACCCAGTAGTGTTTGGTTATGTTACTATTGACAGAGCTGATGAGATAATAGAAAAATATATTAAAAACGGTGAGTTAGTAGAAGGTATTATACCAGCTAATTATCACTCTATTGATTAATAATAAGGAGGTATTTTTATGAACAAGTACAAAATGCATCTCTTAGTTTGTGGTGGTACAGGTTGTAAGGCTTCTCAAAGCAATCAAATTGTGGAGCAACTTAATGCCGAGTTAGAGTCACATGGGTTAGAGGATGAGGCTAAAGTTGTTGTTACAGGATGTTTCGGGTTTTGTGAACAAGGACCTATTGTAAAAGTTATCCCTGATAACACTTTCTATACACAGGTCAAACCAGAAGATGCTAAAGAAATTATTGAGGAACACATTATTAAAGGACGTAAGGTACACAGATTGTTGTATGTAGATCCTACAAATAAAGAAAGTGTTAGCGACTCAAAACACATGGGGTTTTATCAAAAACAAATACGGATAGCTTTACGCAATTGTGGTTTCCTCGATCCTGAGGATATTGATGAATCAATCGCACGTGATGCGTATCAGGCTTTAGGTAAGGCTCTTATGGAGATGACACCACAAGAAGTTATTGATGTAATAAAGAAATCTGGACTTCGTGGACGTGGAGGAGGCGGTTTTCCTACAGGTTTAAAATGGGAAATTGCTGCAAAACAAGCGTCCGACCAAAAATATGTGGTTTGTAATGCTGACGAAGGTGACCCTGGGGCTTTTATGGACAGATCAGTTCTCGAAGGCGACCCTCATACAGTTCTTGAAGCAATGGCAATTTGTGGCTATACAATGGGCGCAGATAAAGGTCTTATCTATATTAGAGCTGAATATCCTCTTGCAATACATCGACTTAAAGTTGCTATAAAACAAGCAATGGAGTACGGATTACTTGGAAAAGATATTTTGGGTACTGGGTTTAATTTTGATATCGAACTTCGATACGGAGCTGGAGCTTTCGTTTGTGGTGAAGAAACCGCATTACTACACTCGATGGAAGGTCATAGAGGTGAACCTACCGTAAAACCACCTTTCCCTGCTGAATCTGGATATCTCGGAAAACCTAGTAACGTAAATAACGTAGAGACTTTTGCCTCTGTTCCGGTAATTCTATTAAAAGGAGCCGATTGGTTTGCATCTATTGGCAGCGAAAAATCAAAAGGAACTAAGGTTTTTGCTCTTGCTGGTAAAATCAATAATGTCGGACTAATTGAAGTCCCGATGGGAATTACATTACGTGAAGTCATTTATGAAATTGGTGGTGGAATTAAAGACGGTAAAAAGTTTAAAGCTGTTCAAACTGGTGGTCCTTCTGGTGGATGTCTTACCGAAAAACATCTTGATACACCAATAGATTTTGATAATCTTATTGCTGCTGGTTCTATGATGGGATCGGGTGGTATGATTGTAATGGACGAGGACGACTGTATGGTATCTATTGCCAAATTCTTTCTTGAGTTTACAGTTGAAGAATCATGTGGTAAATGCTCACCTTGTAGAATAGGGAACAAACGTTTGCACGAAATACTTACCAAAATTACTGAGGGCAAAGGAACAATGGAAGACCTTGAGCTTTTGAAAAACCTTAGCGGAGTAATTAAAGATACTTCACTTTGTGGCTTAGGACAAACTTCTCCAAATCCAGTATTGTCAACTTTGGCAAATTTTTGGGACGAGTATGTTGAGCACGTAATAGATAAGAAATGTCGTGCAGGTAAGTGTACCGCTCTTAAAAAGTATATCATAGATGCAGAAGCTTGTGTCGGCTGTACAGCATGTGCACGTGTTTGTCCGGTAAATGCAATTTCTGGTGAACGCAAAATGCCTCACGAAATAAATCAGGACATCTGTATTAAATGCGGAGCATGTTATGATAAGTGTAAATTTAGTGCAATATTTATTAAATAACAGGAGACTTACAAAATGACTCTTATAAATATTAAGATAAACGGACAAGAATTACAGGTTGAGGAAGGAATAACAATTCTTCAAGCTGCTAAAAAAATTGACATAGAGATTCCTACATTATGTTATATGAATCTTAAAGACTTGGGTATTACACATAACCCTGGTGGATGTCGTATATGTGTTGTAGAGGTTGCTGGACGTAGAAACCTTGCACCCTCATGCGTAACCAAAGTTATGGAGGGCATGGACATTAAAACTCATACAATGCGTGTTTTAAACGCTCGCAAAACTGTTATGGAGTTAATATTGTCTGATCACCCATTTGAGTGCTTAACTTGTGCGAAAAATGGAAATTGTGATTTGCAAACTCTGGCCCAAACATTAGGGGTACGCGAAATACATTATCAAGGTGAGCAATCAAGTTATAAATCAGATTCTTCGCCAGCTATCATTCGTGATATGGATAAATGTATTATGTGTCGTCGTTGCGAAACTATGTGTAACGAGGTTCAGACTTGTGGTGTGTTGAGTGGAATAAATCGAGGTTTTACCGCTGTTGTTGCTCCTGCTTTTGAGCAAGATCTTATTCAGTCTCCTTGTACTTTCTGCGGACAATGTGTTGCAGTTTGTCCTACAGGTGCTCTTACCGAGCAGGATCATACAAATAAAGTTATTAGAGCTCTGGCCGATCCAAATAAAACTGTGATTGTGCAAACAGCTCCTGCGGTTCGTGTTGCTTTAGGCGAAGAGTTTGGTTTAAAACCTGGCACAATTGTTACAGGTAAAATGGTTGCCGCTCTGCGTCGATTAGGATTTGATAGAGTTTTTGATACAGATTTCGCTGCCGACCTTACAATTATGGAAGAAGGAACTGAATTACTTAGCAGGCTTACAAAATTTCTTGCTGGTGATAAAGATGTGAAATTACCATTATTAACATCTTGCTGTCCGGCTTGGGTTAAATTTTTTGAACACAATTTCCCAGAATTGAAAGATATTCCTTCAACTGCTAAATCTCCTCAGCAAATGTTTGGTGCTATTGCAAAGACATATATGGCTGATAAATTAGGCGTTAAACGTGAAGATTTGATTGTTGTGTCGGTTATGCCTTGTTTAGCTAAGAAATATGAATCTCAACGCGAAGAGTTTGCTGTCGATGGAAATCCCGATGTGGATTATTCAATATCAACTCGCGAATTAGCTCACTTAATCAAACAAAGTATTGGCGATTTTAAACATCTACCAGACGAAGATTTTGATAAGCTAATGGGACAATCAACGGGCGCAGGTGTAATTTTTGGAAATACTGGTGGTGTTATCGAAGCTGCTTGTAGAACTGCGTATGAGATTTACACTAAGAAAAAACTCGAAAAAGTAGAATTTGAACAACTTAGAGGTTTTGAAGGCGTTCGCTCAGCGGTAGTCGATTTTGACGGATTAAAACTAAATATTGGTATAGCACACGGACTTGGAAATGCTCGTAAATTACTAGAGGCAATTCAAAAAGGTGAAAGTGAGTTTCATGCAATAGAGATAATGGCTTGTCCTGGTGGTTGTATTGGTGGAGGTGGTCAACCTTTACATCATGGAGATATCAATATCTTGAAAGCTCGTGCTGCTGCTATATACAGAGAGGATGAGGGTAAAGCTATTCGTAAATCTCACGAAAATCCTGAGATTGTTAAACTTTACGAAGAATTCTTAGGTCAGCCAATGAGTGAAAAAGCACATCACTTGTTGCATACAGAGTATTTTGATAAAAAGAAAAAAATTTACATCGAAAAATAAAAGATAATATCATGTCAAGTATTCATATAAAATTAAAAGAACAGGATTGTCAGGATATCAAAGAGATATGCGAGACTTTCAATAACGATCAGGGTGAACTAATAAATGTCTTACACAGAACTCAGGAACATTTTGGATATCTTCCAGCTGAAATTCAAGAAGTAATTGCGGATAATCTCAATATGTCCCTTGCCAAAGTTTATGGTGTAGTTACTTTTTATAGTTTCTTTACTATGACACCAAAAGGACAGCATCCAATATCTATTTGTACTGGAACTGCATGTTATGTTAGAGGTGCCGAAAAAGTACTAGAGGAAGTAAAAAAAGAACTGAAAATTAATGTCGGCGAAACTACACCAGACGGAAAATTCTCGCTTAGTTGCCTGCGTTGTGTCGGTGCATGTGGATTAGCTCCAGTCTTGATGATTGGCGATAAAACCTATGGTAGAGTATCTCCCGAAGACGTTAAAACTATCCTCGGAGAGTTTAAATAAAATTATTATTATTATTTGGTTTATAATAATTCATAGTTTCATAGTTAGTTTGTTTGTTTCAAAGGGTGGCGAATGCAATTCGCTACTCTTTTTTTGTTTGCTAAAGTCATGTGTGAAATTGTAGTTACATTGGCATAGCCTCAGTTCGACATAATTTGTATCACAGTATCACAGTATCACAGTATCACAAAAAAAACGGTTCTCGGTTCTCGGTTCTCGGTTCTCGGTTCTCGGTTTGAATCACAGTATCACAGAATTACTGGATCACTGAATCACAGTATTACAAATATCATAAAATAATTTTATTTAACAAAAAAATAATGTACCTTTGCATTGTCTCAAATTGAGACGGGGGTGCCAAAACGGCTGAGAACATACCCTTTGAACCTGATGCGGATAATGCCGCCGAAGGGAGAAGAATGTATCAAATACCGTGTAGTTTCATCCCGATTAAAATTTAATTATTAAATATTTAATTATTATGAAACGTATTTTTTTTATTTTAATTTTAAGTTTATTTGTTTCCCAAATTTTTAGTCAAGTAATTATTGGAAGGGTCGTCGATTTCCAAAACGAGCCACTGGTAGGTGCAAATGTTGTCGAAAAAGGCACTAATAATGGTGTAAGTACTGAGGCGAATGGTCGTTTTTCGCTTGAAATATCTAAAAAGCCAACTGTTTTAGTTTTTTCGTTTGTTGGATATCTGGATTTTGAACTTGAAATTGACAAAAAAACAAAAAACCAGAACATTGGAGATATTATTCTTACTATCTCAAAAATGATGAGTTCCGAAGTTATTGTATCGGCAACACGTGCTGATGACCTTGCACCTGTAGCTAATACCATTATTGATGCAGCAGCTTTGGAAGAAAGAAATTTTAGCCAAGATTTACCGTATATGTTGGAATTAACGCCTTCATTTGTGGCAACATCAGAATCTGGAACAGGTATTGGCTATACAAATTATAGAATACGTGGAACCGATCCAACTCGTATTAACGTTACAGTCAATGGTATGCCTTTAAATGATGCAGAATCTCAAACAATATTTTGGGTAAATATGCCAGATTTTGGAAGCTCGGTCAGTAGTGTCCAAATTACAAGAGGCGTTGGAACTTCAACAAACGGAGCGGCTTCTTTTGGTGGGAGTATGAATTTCTTAACTGGAAATCCAAACAATAAACCTTATGCACAGGTAAGCTTAATAGGTGGAAGTTTTAATACATTTAAACAAAGTATTTCTGCTGGAACTGGCTTAATAAATAATGGGCTTTCTTTTGATTTAAGATTGTCGAATGTTAATAGTGATGGATATGTTGAAAACGCTTTTGCAAAAAATCAATCTGTTATGTTCACAACTTCGTGGAGAAATGAGAAAAGTCTTTTGAGAGCTAATTTTATTCACGGTCGTCAAAGAACAGGAATCTCGTGGTGGGGATGTCCTGAAGAAATGCTGGAAATTGATAGAACATACAATCCGGCAGGTGAATATTTTGATAATCAAGAAAATAGAAAATATTATAAAGACCAAACCGATAATTACATTCAAACCCATTATCAATTGCTATATTCTTACATGTTTAATGATAAAATAGACATTAGTGCAGGTTTGCATTACACTCGCGGAGATGGTTATTATGAGCAGTACAAAGAAGATGCAATACTTGATGAATATGGGCTTCCAAATGTTATTGTTCAAGGGCTTCCTGTAATTATTGGGATTGACACTTTAAATTCTCCAGATGTCCTTATTTCTGAAAGTGATATTATTCAGCGTAAAATGATGGGAAATAATTTTTATGGTGGAACTTTATCGGCAAATTATAAATCAGAAAAACTAAGAGTAAGTCTTGGCGGTGCTGGAAATATTTATGATGGAGTGCATTTTGGAAATATTATTTGGATGAGTAATCCTGGCGATGTGGAAAAAGATTTTGAGTGGTATCGAAATACAGGTACAAAAGTTTCGATGAATGTTTTCGCAAAACTGAATTATCAAGTTGTGAAAGATTTATTCGCTTATGGAGATATTCAATATCGTCATATAAATTATGATATGTCTGGAAAAGATTATGATTTAATGCCTGATGGAGACCAAAAAGACTTAAAACAGACTCATAGTTTTGATTTTATTAATCCTAAAGCTGGTTTATATTATTTTATAAATCCTAAAATGAAAGCTTATGTGTCCTTTGCAATTTCAAATCGTGAGCCAACAAGAACAAATTTTAAAGATGCAACTGGTGATCCTAACAAAACTCCGATGTATGAAACCTTAAATGATATTGAACTTGGATATATCTTTCAAAAATCAAATCTGAATTTTGGCATGAATTTATATTATATGGATTATAAAAATCAGTTAGTACCAACAGGCGAAAAATCCAGTGTAGGCTATGATATTATGACAAATGTACCCGAAAGTTATCGTGCTGGTGTTGAGTTTTCTGCTGGAATTAAACCTCATAAAATGTTGAGTATAGACGCTAACTGTACATTCAGTCAAAACAAAATAAAGAATTTTACTTCGTGGGCTACTGCTTATGACGAAATGTGGAACGAAACTTTTGAAGCTTATAATTTAGGGGAAACTGACATTGCATACTCACCAAATATTATAGCATCGGGTATTGTATCATTTAAACCAATAACTGGATTTAATATTAGTTGGATTTCAAAATATGTTGGCGATCAATTCTTTGATAATACTTCAAATGAAAACAGAATGCTTGATGCGTATTTGGTAAATAACTTACAATTGGATTATACGTTTACCACAAATCTATTTAGCGAAATTCAAATAAAATTCTTAATAAATAACATACTTAATGTTGATTACTCTAATAATGCTTATGGTGGTATCTGGTACGAACAAGGATTAGAGCAAACTTGGGCGTATTATTATCCGCAAGCAGGAATAAATTTTATGATAGGAGTGGTGTTGAAGTTTTAAATATTTAAGCCAAGTTGATATTTTTCTGTTGTTTAATAAAAATTATTGTATTTTTATAATGATATTAAAAAATCGTTAATGGGTTCTGCGGTTTTTTATAAATTAAAATGAAAAAAATGAATTTTTAGAACCCACCTTAAGTTAAAAATGTTTATCTTTGAAACAAGCTTCCTGCCTGCACATTAGCAGAATACAAAACCGTTATGGTGCATTGAAAAAAACTACAAAACCGAATAGTATAAAATTGAATTATGGAAATATCAGACAAAAAAGGCAGCACTAAAAAAATTATAGTTTTAGCTGTACTTGTTATTATCAGCAGACTTTCTGATATTATTTCAACATATTTATACATCCCCGACCTTAGAGGCGAAACAAATATTTTAGTTAAGTTTTTAGGAGCTGGTTGGGTTAGTATTATCATCATTCAATCACTTCTTGTAGGGGTAAGCGTTTACTTATTATACTATTATTTGTTTAAATTTAAACCCAACTATCCCACAGAAAAAGGGCTTACTTTAAATCAATTTGCTTCATATCTATACTTTAATGATACATCTTATTTTGGTAAATTGTTTTACAAAACACCGAAAAATAAGAACGTGTTTTTTGCTTCAATTGGGTATGTTGTTTCCATGACACTTATAACTGTTGGTTTTATGGTTGGCACTTCCACAACACTTCTGTTATTAAGCGATACATATAAGCAACTTTACAAAAACGGTATTCCTACCTTATTATTTGTCCTTACAGGTGTAAGTGCACTTTGGTTTTATTATCGTTTTTTTAGTATAGAATATAAAAAATACAAACAATATATTAATTTTAATCAACTTTTAAGGTTTTAAAAATATGAAAAGACTACTTTTAATAATCTTTATGTTTTTTGCGACACACTTAACTTATGCTCAAAACTGTAGTTGTGCAGATAATTTTGTATGGTTAAAAGAGACATTTGAAAAAAATGATGCAGGATTTCAATATGTAATTGATAAAAAAGGAATTGAAGAATACACAAATCATTTAAACTATTATGAAGAAAAAGTAAAAACAATAGATAGTAAGCAAGAATGCCTTGAGAATCTTCAAAATTGGTTGTATTTTTTTCGGAAAGGACATTTATGGATTGATTTCGCCAGTGATACAGTAACACAAGAAAACGCCATATTAGATACTCTAAAAATAAGGAACCAATACAAAAATTGGGAAACATTTCCGTATAACGAAAATGAATATAATAAATATCTATCTAAAATTAAAGAACCTGGATTAGAAGGTGTTTGGTTTTCTGAACCCTATAAAATTGGAGTAAAAAAAAATAAAAATGAATATATAGGCTTTATAATTGAAGCAGATGGAGTTTATTGGAGTAAGGCTCAAGTAAAATTTAAAATAAAAGAAGAAAATGGAAAATACGATGCTGTTTATTATATGCAAGATCATTCAGTGCAGAATATTAAAAACATTGAACTGATTGGAAACAACTATTTAAAAATGGATTTTGTATTATTAAAAAGAGTTTCTCCTTGTTTCCCATCCAACAAATTAGTTGAAATGTACTTTAATATATTCACAAAAAACGAAGCTTATTTTGAAAAAATTACTGAAAATACGACGTTATTACGAATCCCATCTTTTGATTACGCAAATAAAAAAATAATTGACAGTCTTATTGAAAACAATATGAATATAATAAGTTCTAAAGAAAACCTGATCATTGATTTAAGATTTAACGGTGGTGGTAGTGATAATTGTTTTGAGAAAATAATTCCTATTATTTATACCAACCCAATCAGAACTATTGGAGTTGAATTTTTATCTTCAAAAACTAATAATCTGCGTATGATAGAATTTATGAATGACCCAGAATTCTCAGAAGAAGATAAAAAATGGGCAAAAACAGCCTTTGAAAAATTAAATCAGCATATTGGAGAATTTGTCAGCCTTGATACTACAATCATAGATATTATAGCTTATGATACGATATACTTATATCCAAAAAATGTTGGAATAATAATAAACAATGGATGCGGAAGCACGACTGAACAATTTCTTTTAGCAGCCAAACAAAGCAAAAAAGTTAAATTATTTGGCACAACTACTTATGGCTCATTAGATATATCGAATATGCACTTTGTAAAATCGCCATGCAATGATTTTGAATTGGGTTATGGGTTGTCAAGGAGCAAACGAATTCCTAACATGACAATTGACGGCAAGGGCATTCAACCTGATTATTATATTGACGAGACAATTAATACGTATGACTGGGTTGATTTTGTAAATAAAATTTTAAGCAATGAATTTTAACATTTGGATAGTGAAAATGAAAAGCGATGCAGTACAGTGTAGCACTTTAAACTTTTTTGAATTATTGTTATGAAAATAAATAAATGATAAGGAGAACAAACAAAAAAGAGGCGAGTTTAAAAAATATTTTAAACAGCCTCTTTTTATTTGAAATAGATTGTAATTTTAAGCTTTTACTAATGATTTCATTCCGTTTTTAATTGCTTCTTCGTTAAGCGGAAGCAGTTTATGATTACGTACGGGAATAGATTTTTTTAAACCTTTCATAACATTTTCCATTTTAACAATAGGTTTAATTTTAAGATAAGCACCTAAAACCACCATATTAAAAACTTTAACGTTACCCATTTCTGTAGCAATGTGTGTTGCTTCAACTTTGTATATGTTAATGTCTTTACGTTCAGGATGGCGTATTATCCCGTTTGGATCATACAACAGATTACCACCTGGTTTAACCATTGATTCAAATTTATCCATTGATTGTTGGTTAAGGATAATAGCAGTATCGTATTTATTTAATATTGGAGAGCTGATTCTTTCGTCACTAATAATTGTTGTAACGTTAGAGGTTCCGCCTCTCATTTCTGGTCCGTATGATGGCATCCACGATACTTCTTGACCTTGCATAAGTCCGGAGTAAGCTAATATCTTACCCATCGAAAGAACACCTTGTCCACCAAAACCGGCAATAATTATTTCTTCAGTCATAATTTTTACGTTTTAATTATTTACTAACAATTTCACCGTCCACTTTAATGTCTCCAAGTGGATAAAACGGGAACATATTTTCTTCCATCCATTCGTTTGCTTTTACAGGAGGTAATTTCCAGCCTGAGTTACAGTTAGAAACTATCTCAACGAACGATACACCTCTTTTTAGCTTTTGATTTTCAAAAGCCAAGCGAATTGCTTTTTTCGCTCTACGTACATTGCGTGGTGAATGAACACTTTGACGAGTTACGTAGTATGTTCCAGCAAGTTGTGCAACAAGTTCTGTCATTTTTAGTGGATTACCCATCATTTCAATATCTCTTCCGTAAGGGCAAGTTGATGAAGGCATTCCTTTAAGTGTAGTTGGAGCCATTTGACCACCTGTCATTCCATAAATACCGTTATTTACAAAAATAATTACAATATTTTCGCCTCGGTTACATGCGTGAATGGTCTCGGCAGTTCCGATAGCAGCTAAGTCGCCATCTCCCTGATAAGTAAATACGAATTTCTCGGGCATTAAGCGCTTGATTGCAGTTGCAACAGCAGGTGCTCTTCCGTGTGCGGCTTGCTGCATGTCCAAATCAAGAAAATTATACATTAAAACAGAACAACCAACTGGGCAAACACCTACGGTTTGACTCTGAATGTCCATTTCTTCTATTACCTCTGCAATAAGACGGTGAGCAGTACCATGACCACATCCCGGACAATAGCTTAAAGTAGCATCTGTCATAACCTTGCTCTTTGTATAAACAAGGTTTTCTTTTTTTATGATATCTTGTATTGTGATTTCTGCCATGATTTAACCTCCTATTATTTTTTGTTCTAAAGCTTCTACAATCTCTTCTGGTGCAGGAATTACTCCACCAAGACGACCAAAATGAGCAACTGGTTTTTTAAATTGTACAGCAAGCTGTAAATCTTCAACCATTTGTCCTGCACTCATCTCTACTGCAAGAAAACCTTTAACTTTTTTAGTTAATTCTCCAATAATTTTTGTCGGATATGGATAAAGTGTGATTAATCGTAAAATACCAACTTTAATCCCTTTAGCTCGTAGCAAATCCATGGCTTTCATGCTTAGACGTGCTGATGAACCGTAAGCAACTAGAATGTAATCGGCATCTTCTGTATTTATTAACTCATATCTAACTTCATTTTCTTTTACCTCTTTGTATTTTTTTATGAGTTTTAAGTTAAACTCTTCTTGTTTAGCCGCAACAAGATCCAAAGATGTAATTATATTACGCTCTCTTGTGGTAGGTTTTCCTACTGTAGCCCAAGGACATTGTTTGATGATTTCTTCAGGTGTCCTTCTTTGTTTTTGAGGACCAATCACAACTTTTTCCATCATCTGACCAATAATACCATCAGATTGAATCATAACTGGGTTGCGATATTTGAATGCTAATTCAAATCCTAATTCTACGAAATCGTACATTTCTTGAACAGATGCCGGTGCTAAAACAATAAGTCTGTAATCACCATGTCCTCCACCTTTAGTTGACTGAAAATAGTCAGACTGTGCTGGTTGGATAGTTCCTAAACCAGGACCTGCTCTAACTACGTTTACTATTAAACATGGTAATTCAGCTCCTGCAATATATGAGATTCCCTCTTGTTTTAAACTGACACCAGGGCTAGAAGACGAAGTCATTGCCATTCGTCCGCAACCAGCAGCACCATAAACCATGTTTATGGCAGCAACTTCACTTTCTGCCTGTAAAACTACCATTCCTGTTCTCTCGTGAGGCTTTTCCGCCATCAAATACTCAATTACCTCCGACTGGGGAGTAATTGGGTATCCGAAATAAGCGTCTGCCCCAGAGCGTATAGCAGCTTCTGCTATCGCTTCATTACCTTTCATTAACCTTAGTTCTTTTTCCATTTTTTCTAATTTTTTATGTGATTAAATCAGGCCACTTTTACCTTATAAACAGATATTACACCATCAGGACATACAATTGCACAGTTTGCACAACCTATACATGCCTCTGGATTTTTCATGTAAGAGTAATTATATCCCTTACCATTTACTTCTTTTGCTAAGTCCAGAACGTCTTGAGGACAAGCAGGGATACAAACACCACAGCCTTTACACGCCTCAACGTCAACTAAAATAGCTCCTCTGATTTTTGCCATAACTATATTGTTTTAATAAATATTATTTATTCTCCCCAAAATTAAAAAAAATATTTAATTATGAAAATGTTTATTGACAGGTTTAAAGGAATTTTAAGATTTTATTAAAATAACATATTATAAACTATACATTATTTAAGGGATACCAACTTTAAAATATTTGCCGTAACAGTGAACTCCTGTTTATCTAAATAATTGTTTGTCAATGATTTAATGAGAAAAAAATATTGCAGATTTGATAGATAATATTAAAATAATTTGCATCACAGTTCTTATGTTTTACTAAAATATTTCAACATAATTGGTATAAAAACTGTTATTTAAGTTAATAGACTATTATTTTTACTAATTTTGAAAGTTGAAAATATAAAAAGTGAACAATTATGGAAATGATGGAATTAATAAAATTGAGACATAGCCCAAGAGGATTTCTTGAAAAAAACATTAGCGAAGAGGATTTATTGAAAATGTTTGAAGCTGCTCGGTGGGCTGCATCCTCCTATAATGGTCAGCCGTGGAGATTTATATATGCAGATAAACAGAAAAATCCTGAATTGTATGAAACCCTGTTGAGTATAATGCAGGAATTTAATCAAGCATGGGCTAAGGCAGCTCCTGTTCTGATGATTACAATGGCTAGACTTAAATATGAACATAACGAAAAAGTGTATAAACATGCTTGGCATGACTTAGGTCTCGCTATGGGAAATATGTCGATTATGGCTGAATCGATGGGTATTTCGTTACATATTATGGGCGGATTTGATGCTGCAAAAGCACGAGAATTGTTGAAAATTCCTGATAAACTAGAACCCGTAACAATGGTTGCAATGGGATATGGAGGTATGACTGGAAATCTGCCGCTTGATATCTTTAAAATGGAGCAAATGCCACGGGAAAGAAAAGAGATAGAGGAAATAGCTTTTAATAAAACTTTTGAATAATTGCAACCATATTATGCGTTTTACAGTTTATATATCAACTAAAAATTTAAAATATATGAAAAAAATATTATTATGGAGCTTGATTGCAACTATATTTCCTAGTGTAATGATAGCTCAGGATATTGTAACAACACGTCCTCAAAAGAAAGCGGTTATATTGGAAGAATATACTGGCATAAATTGTCCTTCTTGTCCTTATGGACATACGGCTGCTGAAAATATTGTTAGCAATAATCCAGGAAAAGCATTTATTATTAATATACACAATGGGTCTTATGCAGCTCCAAATACAGGACAACCCGACTTTAGAACATCATTTGGTAGTGCTCTTCAGGGACAGACAAATTTGGGAGGATACCCTTCAGCAACCATTAACAGACATCTATTTGCTGATTTAACTGAAGGTGGAGGTACTGCTTTGTATAATGCTAAATGGGCACAAGCTGCCGAACGAATTTTGGAGCAGGCATCTCCTGTTAATGTAGGTTTGTCAACAACCTATGATTCAGAAACTCGTGAAGTCTCAATTACCGTTGAAGCATTTTATGTCGAAGGCTTACCTTTTGGGCTGGAATCAAATTTTATTCAAGTGGCAATTCTCGAAAGTAATGTTATTGGTTATCAGGCAGGAGCAAGCTCGTCATATAACCATAAACATATATTAAGACATTTGGTTACCGGACAGTGGGGCGATGAAATTGAGAATATCGAACAGGGAAGTCTCATTAATCGAACTTATACTTATGTTTTGGAGGATGACTTTGTGGCCGAAAATTGCTCTGTTGTTGCATTTATTACTGAAACTAGGCAAGAGGTTATAACAGGTGCTGAAGTGCCTGTGATTTTTGGTTGGCATAACGGAGAAATTGAACCAGACTTTGGACGTCTATTTACTGATAATCACTTACAGGCTGGCGAAGCTGGACAAAGCTCCGATTTTGATCTTACATTAATTAATGGTATTCCAGAGGAACAAAATATGATATTAAGCTTATCGTATGATGCTCCAGATGCTTGGGAAATTAATTTTACAGTTAACCAAGAAGTTTTTACAGAAACGGCAAATATCAATATGCTTGCTGACGAAGTAAAAAATGTTAAGATTAGTGTTACTCCAAATGAGAATCCAGGGGTGGCTCATTGTGTCTTGACTATAGAAAGTAGCGGTACTAAACAAAATAATGAAAAGATTGTAGAGGTTTTTGTGGTATCAGGGGTTGATAATCTGATTATTAACGGATCGGGGAGTATTAATAATATTACAAGCGATGAGTATGCAGAATTATATAAAATAGGATTAAATGAAGCAGGATGTACTTCTGTTGGTGCAATTCCAGGATATACTCTTGAACAAGCAGTCGAGTATGGATTACTTGATAATGTTAAAAATATTTACTTTAATGTCGGTGGTACACTACCTGTGTTAACTATTGAACAAACAAATGTTTTAATAGATTTTATTGACGCAGGAGGAAACTTGTTGATGGCTGGTCAGGATATTGGTCAGGATATTTATAGATCTAATGGCTATTCTACCTCAATAACACAAAAACTGTTTTTCCAAAATTATTTGTCATCCAGCTTTCGTAATGAGGGAGATGCACAAAATAATGTAATAAATGCTACGGAGGATTCAATTTATAGCGGAATATCCCAAGTAGCTTTGTTTGATGCTTACGGAGGTAACTTTTCTCCCGATGCTATTAAAAATTATGGTGACGCTGCCGAAGTCTTGTTTTATCCTGATGGAAAAGCAGCAGCAGTAAAAAGTTATAAAGGAAAATCAAAAATTGCTTATTTCGCTTTTGGAATCGAGCAAATTCAAAATATTGATGCCCGTAACGATCTATTAAATCGTACTTACAGATGGTTTGATGGCTGGCAAGGAAGTAATATTGATAATCTCAACTTGGTAAAAACAAATACTTATCCAAACCCTGTTACTAATAAATTAATCCTTGATATTGATAAAGAAGTGCAGTTTTCAATTTTTAATGCTGCTGGACAAATCGTTAAAAAGGGGAGTACTCAAAACGACATTGATGTGTCTGAATTGGAGAACGGATTGTTTATAATCAAAATTGAAACAGAAGAAGGTTTAAGTATAAATAAATTTACAAAAATACAGTAATCGCCGCTTTATATAGCCGTCTGCTAACTTGCAGACGGCTTTTGTTTAAGGCATATTATGGGATGCAAGCTCATAATTATGATAAACAATGCACATATCGGATTTTTAAAAATAATCTTGCTTCGCTATGTAATAATTATAAAATTCACTTAAGTCATCATGACGCGTTGAGTGATGCCAAAGCTTGTGCAGAATTATTTTTAATATATTTACGAAACAAATAATTGGTTTATGAGTTGTTGTTTGTCAAAAAAACTATTGAAATATAATTTTCAAATCACTGTTGTCCGATAAAACTATTGTAATACTCAGGTTTGAATTATTTCGTCTAACTGAATTGAAAACTTTGTCGGTGCTATTGGGTTAGATAAATAATAAAACATGCAACACCATTGCTTACAGGATTTTTTGGTTTAATTTTCGTAGTTTAACTTATCGATATTTGATTGTTTTGACTTCATGGCGAAAAGTTCATTTTGGTAAGTTCACTCTGTGGACAGGACACTGTTTGATAGCCGTAGTCCCGTAGGGACGTGATGTTGGTAATCGAAAGATAAAAGAAATATAAATCCCGTAGGGATGATATATAATATTTTGTAAATCTTTAATCCTGCTCCAAGTACTCTTTTTTAATGTTATCAAGTAAACTTTGTTCCTCTGGCGAAATATAGCCGTCTATACTTGCTGCTTTATACATGAGTTTATAAATCTTATCACGATCTTTACTCTTTTCTGGCATTCTAATTACAAGTTGATTATTTTTAGCCATATCAAGCATACCCGCAAGTTTTGATGGAGCATATCCCCATTTTTTTGCCAGTTTATTAACAAAGTCCATTTCTTCATTATCAAAAACTCCGTCGGCAGCAACCATAATTAGAACATTGTTAAAAGCATAGTCTCTAACTTTGTATGTAGCATCAAGTTTCTTAGGATTGACATTCGCAACAAAAAGACTTGCGTTTGCTTTATAATAATTGAGATACTCTTCTTGGCTCATAATATCTGTAATAATCCACTCGTTTTTTGTACTATTAAGCAAGTTACCACAATATGGACAATTAATATCTGTTGTATCAGAGATAATGCCACCGCATGACGGACATTGCTGTGCATAAACAGAACCTTTGTTTTCTCCGCTGGCAATATCCTTGCTCATCATCAGTACTTCGTTTTTACTTGTTATAGTAAAATCCAGCAATTGAGCTTTACCATCTATAATTTTAACTCGCTGAAAAGATGATTTAATTGCAAGTGCAAGTATGTTTTTATTTTCATTTTGCAATGCACCTATTAATGTAACATCATTTATAAATATACGATTATACACAAAATGCTCCTCAGACTTTAATAAATTCTCAAGTTTGTTGTAATACTCATCACTTACAAAACGGCGAGTTATTTTTGGATTTTTCATTACTCTTGCTGTCTGTATTTGTAGATAGCCATTACTTGCTTTATCTTCAATTAACTGAACAGAAAAGTCTTCATCTGTATCTAAGATATCTTCTATTTTATTGGCAAGAGTATCGCTAAGATTGTGCAAATGGTTGGTAGTAGCGTAATCGTCGGCTTGAGTAATTTCGGCGAGTACCCAGTCAAATTCTCCACTATTTGTAAATGTACCACAATAAGGGCATTTACTTACATCGCTTAGATTCGCTCCAGAAAGATCGCCACCACAGTTCGGACAATTATAAGTAGAGTACATATCTGTCCCTTTAGCAGAAATTTTGCGAATAAAAGACCAGTATTCAACAAATTCCTCAAATGTAGCAGTACTCAAATTTGTATATTTATCTGAGATGAACTTATCTTTAATGCTTGCAAATACAGCTACATGTATTATGTCATATAAACCGTCACTTTCAATTTTGTCGATTACTGTGGATTTTATTGTGAGTTTTTCAATCTCATTTCTTTGCTCCAAAATATTCATCATTTTAAACTGGGTATTTACCCTTTGATACATTCCGTCTGTAATAAATCGGCGTACTCTGTTTATATCTTTTGCTGCCCAGGCATTTTGAATGTCGGTAAATGCAGTTTTTACTTTATTATGAAATTGATTTTCATCAAAATTAGGATGTAATAATTTGAATGATGCAAGTGCTTTTTCATTCTTTTTACTAGGAATTTGAGATGTCTGGACTTTATTAAGTATAGATCCTCGTTTTTTGAGTTTCGAATAAACAAATACTCCTATAAGCAAGCCAATTACAACTATCCAGTTAAAAGGGAAAGGTAAAAGCATGAATATCATAAATATAAGCTCGCCTATACCATCGCCACCGCCGCCGCCGTTATTGCTTCCGCCTGCTCCACCCATGCGGGCAAAAATATCGGTACTAATAAGACAAGCACCAGCAAATAATAATATGAAAAATAGAATTTGTCTATTCTTTGCAAGAAATTTTAAGAATCTTTTCATGGTTCTATTGCTTTAAATTTCAGACAGCAAATTTAATAAATATAAATAAAAACAAAAATTATTCTTTTGAAACAAATTATAATTTAATTTTGTGGTATGAAAGCTTCGGGGATAATTAAAACTCTTTTGCCAGGATTATTACCATTACTGGTTTTTATTGTTGCTGATGAGTTGTGGGGAACAGAGATTGGCTTATATGTAGCAACTGGATTTGGAATTGTTCAACTCGCCGTAATTTATTTTAAAGAAAAAAGATTAGATAAATTTGTGCTTTACGATACTTTGCTAATTGTCGCTTTAGGACTTGTTTCGATATTACTTCATAACGACATTTTCTTTAAAATCAAACCTGGAGTAATTGGGCTTATTCTTGTCGGAATACTTGGTATGTCAGCTTTCTCATCAAAAAACATAATGATGATGATGTCGCAAAGATATATGAAAGGAATTGAGTTTAATGATGAGCAGCAAAGAATGATGACTCGAACTATTAAACTAATGTTTTGGATATTTTTAGGACATACTATTCTTGTTTTTTATTCAGCATTTTTTATGTCCAAAGAGGCTTGGGCGTTTATTAGTGGAGTATTATTTTACATAGTTTTTGGAGTTTTAATGCTTATAGAATTTGTGCACAATTTATTGACACGTAAGAAAAATACACAAGAATATTTACCCGAAATTGATACTGACGGCAAAATAATTGGACGTATGACTAGGAGTGAGGCTCATAATGGCTCAATGAAGTTGCATCCAGTGATTCACTTGCATATATTTAATAATAAAGGCGAAGTTTTGTTGCAAAAACGTAATAAAAACAAGTTAGTTCAACCCGAAAAATGGGATACTGCTGTTGGTGGTCATATTGCACTTGGTGAGGATATAGAAACTGCCTTAAAACGTGAAACCAAAGAGGAGTTAGGACTTAAAAATCTTAAACATAATTTTATAACTAAGTATTTTTGGCAGTCGGATATTGAAAAGGAATTGGTGTTTGTTTTTATGGCTGATATAAATGAAATAAATTTTAAGCCAAATGATGAAGTAGATGATGTCAAGTTCTGGAGTATGAAGGAAATTAAAAATCAATTGAATAAAAATATTTTTACTCCAAATTTTGAATTAGAGTATAAAAAAATCTTGCCAAATATTAAAATCAAACCTAAGGAATTGTAAAACAATAAACTCATTATCTATGGTGTTAGTCCCAAAAGGACGCAATGTAATTAAAACCTTAACTGTTAATGCTTTACAAATCCCGTATGAGACGACACATTATTTATTAATATATTAAATTATACAAGTTTAGGATTCGTTTAGTCGGTTTTGTTTTTGCTAAACACTACTTTAGAACTTGTGCTATTTTCAAAATGTATTGTCCCATACGGGACTTGTAAGAAACTGGTTACTATAGCTTTACCAATATTA